>JAEZAU010000102.1 GCA_023430325.1 Bacteroidota bacterium
AGCCACATACAGAACGGACGCAGGAACCTGCGGATAGACCTTCAACGGAATGCGCTACGCAGTGCCTGACAAGCAACTTTTCGCTCCGCAAGGAGAACTATCGCGTGAGCGATTGATCGCCTACGCGAACGGTGATCTCTTGCCGCACGAAGAGCGCGAGGTGGAACTGCATCTCGTGAACGATCCGCTGCTGAGCGATGCGGCTGAAGGATTATCGCTCCCTCGCGCGATCGATGGACTTCGTGATCTGGATAAGCCGCGTCCTGCCTACCGATCTTGGTGGCTGAACAAATGGATCTGGCCGGCATCGATCGTGATCATCGGCCTTATCACATGGCAGCTGTGGCATACCACCGATCAGCCGATCGCAACGCCTGCGGATCATAGTTCAGAGCTGTTCCATTCAAATTCCGCGATCGAAAAGGAGGTTGTGATCATGCCGCCCATCGATCTTGCTCATGTTGAAGAAGTCCGCGATCCCGCTCCGATCACAAGTCAAGAGCCATCGATCGAAGCTGCACCCACACCGATCGAACGCGCGCAGCCGATCGAAAGCCTTGCGACCAAGCCGATCACTTTCGACCGGCAGATGTCCGATCACACTGATCCTGCCAGAAGCCGACCCGCAAGGCAGAACCGACAACTGCATTACCTGCATGATCTGAAGATCCTTCATCCTAAAGAACTGCAACCGAAAAAAGATCCCTTCGCAGCACTTGGCGGAAAGGGAGCTAATAAAGGAAGTGACGAACCTTTCACGATCGGCGCCGATCACGGAGAGAATTACCTCTCTTTCATGGATCACGCGCTGGGGCTGTTCAAGCGCGGCAGATACAGTGATTGCCTTTCAGAATTGAATGTACTCCTAAGCGAATATCCCAACGACCCCAACGCGATCTTCTACAGCGGCCAATGCCGTTTCCATCTCGGTCAATTCGATCGTGCCGCGAGACTTTTCGATCGGTCTGCTGCGCATACGATCGAAGTCTTCCGCGAGGAAGCGCTGTGGTACCAGGCACTCTCGATGGATGCTGTGGGCAAGACGCAAGAGGCGAAGGTCATCTACGAACAGGTCGCGGATGAGGGAGGGTTCTATGCTGAAAAAGCCAGGCAGAAGTTGCGCAACTGACAATATTCTTTGGACCGGAATACTTTCGCAGCATGGAACTGCGGAACGGCAAGTATTCGATCGGCGGCATCGAAGTGGAACAGCTCGCGCAAATGGCGGGCACTCCTGTTTATGTGTACGATGCTGCGATCATGCAGCGGCAGGTTAAGCGCATGCAGAACGCGTTCAGCGGCATGCCAACCCGCATCATGTACGCATGCAAGGCGCTGCCGAACATCAATGTCATGCGGCTCTTCAAACGCTTTGGCACCGGCCTCGATACCGTTTCCATACAGGAGGTGGAACTCGGTCTGCATGCAGGCTTCCAGCCGGAAGAGATACTCTACACGCCGAACATGGTCTCCTTCGATGAGTTCCGGCAGGCGGTGGAGTATGGTGTACACATCAACATCGATTCCATTCCGATGCTGGAACATTTCGGCCATACGTATGGCGGCAAGGTCCCGGTCTTCATACGGATCAATCCGCACATCATCGCGGGCGGTCATGAGCGCATCCAGGTGGGCCACATCGACTCCAAGTTCGGTATTTCGATCCATCAGATGCGGCACGTTCAACGCGTGATCGCCACGCACGGCCTGCACGTACACGGCCTGCACATGCACACCGGCAGCGACATCCTCGATACAGAGGTCTTCATGCAGGCCGCGGAGATCCTCCTCGCCACCGCCAGCGATCTGCCCGAACTGCGCTACCTCGACCTGGGCAGCGGCTTCAAGGTGCCTTACAAGGAAGGTGATCTGGAGACCGATATCGAGGACCTCGGCAAACGTCTCGCTGAGCGCATCAACACCTTCAACAACGCACGCGAGCAGAAAGTGGAGGTATGGTTCGAGCCGGGCAAGTTCCTGGTGAGCCAGGCCGGCGTGCTGCTCGTGCGCACAAGCCTCGTGAAGCAGACCACAGCAACAGTTTTCGCCGGTGTGGACAGCGGCCTCAACCACCTGATAAGGCCCATGATGTACGGCTCCTACCACCACATCGTCAACGCCAGCGATCCCGAAGGCCGCAACCGGATCTACACCATTGTGGGCAACATCTGCGAGACCGATACATTCGGGTGGGATCGCCAGTTGCATGAGGTTCACGAAGGCGATCTGCTCGCGATCCTCAACGCGGGTGCGTACGGGCACTCCATGGCCAGCAACTACAACAGCCGCCTGCGTCCGCCGGAGATCCTGGTGATCGATGGCAGGGCGCATGTGATCCGCAGGCGTGAGACGTTGGATGATCTGCTGGCGACGCAGGTGATGCTGGATCTCTCTGACCTCTCCCCTAGCACCTCTCCGAAGGAGAGGAGAAACGCTCAGGTCAAGGCCGACTGATCGATCGATGATCTTTGGGCGTATCACCGGCCACGGCTTGAAGCCGGTGCCGGGGTCGCGCTATGCGCTGCAAGGCCTCGCAAGAAACAGAAGAGTCCGCTTCGCGACCCTCTCCTTGGGAGAGGGGCTGGGGGTGAGGCTGCGGGCTTTCCGCTACTATCGCTTACGCGCTGGCGCATGGCCAGATGATCTGGTCATTGATCGATGATCATGTTCTGGACCGACAAGAGTCCCGAGATCATCATCACCCATTGATCCCTCTTCACTGGATCGGATCGTTCAAGGAAGGATCGCGGACGCTATGTTGCGTTAGCGATCGCAGTGGAAAGCCCGTAAACGAGGCTTTGCGAGTGCGGACTTGCAACGAAGAGCGCGACGGCTCTGCCGGAACGCCCACCATGACGGACATCGTATTTTTGCACCATGGACCGCCGTCCGACCCTGGAGACCCTGCCCTTCCGCAGCTGGGGTCTTCCATCACTGACCGATCGAAAAATACCGCTGCTGATCGCCGGACCATGCAGCGCTGAGAGCCGCGAGCAATTGATGGCGGCCGCGGAGGGCATTGCTGCGCAAGGTGACACACCGGTCTTCAGGGCCGGTATCTGGAAGCCGCGCACACGCCCCGGCCAGTTCGAGGGCGCAGGCCATGTGGCCCTGGAATGGCTGAAGGAGGTCAAGGAACATACCGGCCTGCTGGTGATGACCGAAGTGGCCACACGGGAACATGTGGAGGCCTGTCTGAAGGCAGGGGTCGATATGCTCTGGATAGGTGCGCGCACCACGCCGAACCCGTTCAGTGTGCAGGAGATCGCCGATGCGCTGAAAGGAGTGGACATTCCGGTCTTCGTGAAGAATCCGATCAATCCTGACCTGCAGCTTTGGATCGGTGCGTTGGAGCGTCTGCAGCGGGCGGGCCTTCGTAGGCTGGCGGCCATTCATCGCGGCTTCAGCTGGTTCGAGCGCACGCCGTACCGCAACAGCCCCATGTGGGAATTCCCGATCCGGTTGAAAGCAGCCTATCCTCATGTGGAACTGATCTGCGATCCGAGCCATATAGCCGGGAAACGTGAGGCTCTTGGTGGTGTAGCGCAACAAGCTTTGGATATCGGTTTCAATGGCCTTATGCTGGAAGTGCATCCCGATCCGGCCAACGCTTGCAGCGACGCCGACCAGCAGATCGACCCCGCCCATTATTCACGCTTGATAGGAAGCCTCATCTTCCGCAAGGCCAAGGCTTCGGCACCCTTGAACGACAGGTTGCAGGAGCTTCGGGACCTTATCGATCAGCTTGACGAGGAGATAGCACAGAAGCTCGGTACCCGCATGGATATCGCCGAACGGATCGGGGACCATAAGCGGGAGCATCATGTGGCCATTCTTCAGCCGGAACGCTGGAAAAGCATCATGCTGCGGCAACTGCGGCTGGCCGAGGAACTGGGTCTGAGCCGCGAATTCGTGCAGGAATTCATGGATGCAGTGCATCGCGAAAGCATCCGCCGCCAGAGCCTGGAGAATGGAACTCTGGCAGGATCGGAAGCCTCAGGATCACCAGCCAGCCCGCTGAATGGGATCCGCAAGGAGTAACCGCTCCTTACCTTTCGGCTGTACACGGAACCAATCGATCCTTTCACTTCATGATGAATAAATACGCCATTCTGGCTTTTTCATGCCTTTTATCGGCCGGTGCGCAAGCGCAGATCGGTTTCACCAATGCCAGTTCGCTCCTGAGCAACACCACCCACAGCGGCAACTGCATCGGCGTGGTGGACATGAACGGTGATGGGCTCGATGATCTTGCCAAACTGCATCTGGGAGAGATCTTCCAGGTGGAATACCAGAGTGCCGGCGGGAATTTCTCGTTGGTGGATTACGGATCGGTGGCCGATGAAAGCCAATGGGGCATGTCCATCGGTGATATTGCCAATGACGGTCACAAGGACATGATCTGCGGTGGCAGTTATGATGGTGTGCATTACCTGCGGATCGGATCCATCGGCAACTCCACGGTGGGCGACCTGAACAATGGCAGCATGTACATGCAATGCAACAACATGGCCGACATCAACAACGATGGCGACCTGGATTTTTTCGCCTGCCATGATGATGCGGCTCCGCGCCAATGGATCAATGACGGAAGTGGGAACCTTACCTACGCGGATGTGATCAGCTATGCCACCACCCCGCCGAGCGACATGAGCGGGAACTATGGCAGCGTCTGGAGCGACTTTGACAACGATGGTGACGTGGACCTGTACATCGCCAAGTGCAGGCAGGGTGTGAACGATCAGCAGGATCCCCGGCGCTGGAACAGGTTATTCGTGAACAACGGGAACGGAACGTACACCGATATGGCGGCCACCTACGGTGTTCAAGTGAAATATCAATCGTGGTCCGCGGACCTCGGCGATATCAATAACGATGGTGACATGGATCTGGTGATCACCAATCATGACCACACCATCCAATTGTTCGAGAACGATGGAACAGGAAATTTCACGGAGATCACTACAGGAAGCGGCCTGGAGATCACGGGTTTCTTCCTGCAGAGCAAGTTCGTTGACTTCGATAACGACGGGTTCATCGATCTGCTTGTTTCCGGCGGGATCGAACGGTTCTTCCGCAATGATGGCGACAACACGTTCACTGAAATGACAGGTGTGTTCCCGTCTCCCAAAGCGATGCACAGTTTCGCCACCGGCGATCTCAACAACGATGGTTTCATCGATGTCTTCGCCAACTACGGCAGCGGCTACGTGACACCCGATCTGAACCATCCCGATCGCCTCTGGATGAACAATGGCAACGAAAATCACTGGTTCTCGGTACGTCTGCAAGGCGTGGAAAGCAACCGCGATGCAGTAGGTGCACGTGTGACTTTGATCGGTCCATGGGGAACACAGATCCGCGAAGTGCGTGCCGGCGAGAGTTATGGTATCGTCACCAGTTTCGCCTGCCATTTCGGCCTCGGCGCGCATACCAACATCCCCACCATGATCATCAACTGGCCCAGCGGCCTGGAAGAGACCTTCACGGATCTGGATGTGGACCAGACGATCACTGTTATTGAAGGAACATGTGTTGCGCCACAAGCCATGATCACCACACCGGGCGCTTCATCACTCTGCCCTGGCGGCGGCCCCATCACATTGAGCGCCGAGGCCACCGGTGCCGTTTCCTACCAATGGTCCAGTGGTGGAACTGACCAGCAGATCTCCGTGACGCAGCCGGGTTTCTATTCGGTAACGGTGGATCTGGGCGCGGGTTGCAACAACACTGCGAGCTATTTCGTGGAACTGGATCCCGACCAAACGCCTGAAGTATATGTGGAAGGCGCAACGATGCTTTGCGAAGGTACTTCGGTTGAATTGAGCGTTGCCACTGGAGATTCTCCGGTATGGAGTACGGGTGAGAACGGAAGCTCGATCAGCGTTTCCGAGACCGGGGACTACTCGGTCACGATCCAGGGTGATTGCGGATCGTTCACCAGTGCCGTCATCTCCGTTGAAGTATTCGATGCGCCGGAAGCCCCTTCTGCCGATGACCAGGTGATCGAGATCGGGGAGCAGGCCGACCTCATGGCCACCGGTGATGATGTGCATTGGTTCGATTCACCGATCGGTGGAACGTTGCTCGGGACGGGGAACACGTATGAGACGCCTGCACTCTTTTCGACGACGAGCTTCTGGGTGGCCGATGTGATCACGCATGAGACGCCGAGCCTCTACGGTGGCCGAACGGACAACAGTACAACAGGTGGCTACCATAACAACGCGAACTTCTACCTGCTATTCACGGTGCATGAGCCCATGATCCTGCGATCGGTGAAAGTCTATGCCAACGGCGCAGGTGAGCGACCGATCGCGGTCATCGATCAAGCAGATGGATCAACGGTGGCTTCTGGATCGTTCATGATCCCTGACGGAGAGAGCCGCGTCGACTTGGACTGGCTGCTGCAACCCGGTAATTATGGTCTGCGTGTGGTGAGCGGCAATCCACAGCTTTGGCGGGATCAACAGGGCAGCGATCCGCAATATCCTTACGAACTGGGCGATCTCGCAACGATCACCAGCAGCACTGCAACAGGAGCCCTGGCCACTGAACTTTACTACTTCTTCTATGATTGGGAAGTTGCCGCACTCCCGGTGATCTGTGAAAGTGAACGCACTGAAGTGCTCGTCACTGTTGGCGGTATGAGCATTGAACCGAACGGATCGGACCTTGTGAGAATATGGCCGAACCCTGCCGAGGCTCAACTCAACATTGAAGGAGAAGTGAATGCCATCGAGATCATGGATGCCACCGGCAGGATCGTTCTTTCCGATCGCACTGCCACAGGATCGTTGTTACGGTCGATCGATGTATCTGCGCTGGCACCCGGGAACTACCTGGTGAGAATGGATCATTCCAGCGGAAGGACGATGGCGAAAGTCATGATCCGCTGACCATACTTAGCTGCATGACAGAAAGACCCGCTGCGGCGGGTCTTTCTGTTCGCCGACAGATCCTACATTCGATGCGTTGAAGTCAAGGCAGATCGATGGCGTTACCCGTATGCCGATGGCCATGGCCATCGGTGTGCTTCTGTTCATCCTCTCATTCGGCACTTCACTGATCGTGCATTGGGGCGGGTTCGATCGCATCCTTTTCCAGCCTTCCGATCCGCTGGGCTATTATCAGTTCCTGCCGGGAACGTTCATCAAACACGATCTCCACGGGTTGCCATGGGTGCACCGCTTTTCTGATGGTACCGGACTGAGCATCTTCACGATCGGTGTGGCGTGGTTGCAACTGCCGTTCTTCCTGATCGGTCATCTTGTGGCGGTGGTCATCGGCTCTGACGCGGATGGATATTCAACGCCGTATGCCATAGCGCAACTGATCGGCGCCAGCAGTTATCTCGGCCTGGCGGCGTGCATGCTCTTCAACGTTTTGACGAAACGCCACTCTGCGATGCTCGCCGCCACGGTCATCCTCATTCTCTACCTGGCAACCAATCTCTTCTACTATTCATCTTTCGAGGCAGGCATGTCCCATGTGTATTCGTTCTTTCTGTTCAGCCTGCTTCTGTACACCACCGAACGATCCATCGATCATCCCCGGACGTGGCCTTGGATCTGGCCGATCGGAGCAATGATCGTTCTGGTGAGACCATTGAACATCTTCGTTCTACTGATACCCTTGCTATACGGCATCAGATCCATGAATGAACCAGGATCGAGGCTGCGTGATCTGTTCAAAGGAAAAATTGCATGGATGATGCTCGGGTTCGCGATCGCGCTGGTGCTGCCACAATTGCTGTACTGGCACGCGATCACGGGTGAATTCGTGCTGTTCACTTACGGCGTCAAGGGCGAATCGTTCGATCTATCCGCACCGCATCTATGGGATATCCTCATCAGCCACCAGAACGGCTGGTTCGTGTACACACCGATCATGCTGTTGGTGATGCTAAGACTTCTGACCGATGCACGATCACGCGGGAACGGATCACGCACCATTCTTCTCTGCTTCGCGATCGCTTGGTATCTCTACGGAAGCTGGTGGGCCTGGTGGCTCGGTGGCGCATTCGGTTACCGCGGCTTCATTGAATATTATGCGCTGCTCAGCATTCCGCTTGCGGGCCTGCTTCAATGGATATTCTCGGGTGCAAGAGGGATACGGATCACGTCAACAGCGTTGATCGTACTCTTCATCTTCTTCAACATACGCCTATCGATCATCTATCGACCGCCCTGGGACGGTGCTGACTGGAACTGGGATCGTGTGGGTGCAGCCTACCGCGAAGCGCTACTGATCCGCTGAGCGGGCATTCGCTTCCTTCACCAGCACCATGAATACGGGAAAGTGATCGCTGTAGCCATCCTGGAACGTATCACCCACGAAATTGCGGAACGGATAACCGGCGAAATTCCCGTCCTGCTGGCGCAGATAAGGCTCATTGAAAACGCGTACACCATGCAGCCTGTAACTGCCGTTGGTGCCGTTCAGGATGGATGGTGAAATGATGATCTGATCGAAAAGGTTCCAGTTATCACGCCATGCGAGCGTGCCGATGCCCTTCTGGTAGAGTTCGTGCATCGCATTGAACATGACCTTCTCTTTTGCCACTTTCCGATCGCCGGATGCACGCAGATGCTGGGTGATGCTCTTATTCACCGGATCATCGTTCAGATCGCCCATATAAATGATACGGGCCCCGGGATCTCGCTGGAACAACGAATCGATGATGTGGCGGCCAAGGTCACCGGCAGCGGCACGATTGGGCATGGATCGCTTCTCTCCACCGCGGCGCGAAGGCCAGTGCGCAACGATGACATGCGTGGTATCGCCATCCAAAATACCGCTTACCAACAATTGATCGCGGGTGCGGAATTCCGGAGCATCGGGCATGGTGAGCCGGTAGGAACGATGGGCGTAGACCTTGAAGATCTTGGGATCGTGGATGAGCGCCACATCCACTCCGCGCCGATCGGGTGAATCTTCATGCACCACTTCATAGTTGCGAGCAGCCAGAACAGGATGTCTCACGAGATCTTCCACTACTTTCTTGTTCTCCACCTCGCAAACCCCAAGGATCGCAAGGCCGTTCGGAGGAAGGTCCTTCCCCATGGCCGCGATGACCGATCCGAGCCTTTCCAGCTTTCGGTTGTAACGGCTGGTACCCCATTGCTTGGGCGAGGCTGGAAGAAATTCAGCATCGTCGGTATCGGGTGAATCGATCGTATCGTAGAGGTTCTCCAGGTTATAGAAACCGATCAATGCAGGAACGTATTCCTTCTTCGGACCCTGGGCGCAACCGATCGATGGAAGAGCAATGAGAAGGACCAGATAAAGGCGCTGCAGGGAGGTCATTTGAAGGGATCGCGTAAGGGTGCACGAAAGTACGCGGAACCGCTGAGGCGCCGCGGCTGAACGTGGATGGAACATGTGCAAAGCATTTGGCAAAGGCCGTACCATCTTCGTCATTAACGGAACTGCGTAAGTGGCGCAGGCGGAAAGCCCGGACTGCGCGTAGCGCAGGAGGACTTGCAGCCGGAGACACGACCTGGCAGGAACCCGCCCAAAAAGAAATGAAGAACGCGGTCTATTGCGGGAACTCCAGCATGTGGCGATCGTTGTAGAGGCGGAGGAAGCGGAAGAGGACCTCATTGCTGTTCCGCTCCTTCTTTTTCATGCCGCGGAATTCTTCGAGAAGCGCTGTATCATGTTGTAACGCCTGATCCATGCCGGCGGCGTTGAACGGCAGGAAGCGGCCGCTTTTCATATCGAGCATCTGCTGTACGATGTACGTGCGCGTCATGCTTCCGTAACGGTACATATACGGATCCCAGTCGCGTACGGTCTGCTCGTAGGTCATGTGCGCGAGGCTGCCCATGAGGCCGATGCGATAGAAGCCATTGCCAGCCTGTATGTAAACAACATCGTTCTGGCAGAAACCCCAAAGCCCGGTCATGCGGATCGCCTGTCGTGAGCCGGTATCAGGCTGCCAATAAAGCTTGCTCACCACGCGACGGATGTCGCTGATCGGAAGACCCTGATCATCCTGCAATTTTTCGATCGGTACGGAAGGCCTGTTGTTACGGAACGCTGCAAAGTCGAAATAAACACCATCGCGCAGATCCATGCCACCGTGGTACGTCACCCATTGCACAGTGTCCTGGGCCAGGCAGACGATCGGAAGAAGGAGAATGGCGAGGATCGATGATCGCATCAATTGGATAACGCGTGTCCTTTTCGATCCGTGCAGTTCAGTGATCATTACGGATCATGGAGATGACCTCATCGGGCGCCTGTGCGTGCACCCAATGACCGGCATATGGCACGGTCTCCACGCGGCTGTTGGGGAACTGTTCCTTGATGGCCGGCAGATCTTCACGCTGGATGTAATTGCTCTGGCCGCCACGGATGAACAGCGTAGGCACATCGACCCTTTCCGGACCGATCGCTGCGAGGATGTTCGGGAATTCCTTGTTGAGCAGTTCAACGTTCATGCGCCAGGCCAGCTGCTGCCGATCATTCCAATACAGGCTCTTCAACAGGAACTGCACCACGCCCGGCTCTTTCACATGGCTTGAAACGTGATCTTCCACCTCCTTGCGCGTTCTGCCGGGTGAAAGATCCGCAGTGGTCAATGCTTCAAAGATGTGATCGTGACTGCTTTCGTTCTCCCGCGGACCGATATCGACCACGACCAGACGTTGCACCAGTTGCGGCCACCGTTGCGCGAAGACCATCGCCGCCTTTCCGCCCATGGAATGACCGATGAGGATGATCTTTTCGAGTTTTTCCCGTTGAACAAGATCATGGACATCAGCGGCCATTGTAAGATGATCTATTCGATCGGTGTGTGGTGAACGGCCGTGATCGCGCAGATCCACGAGATAGACATTGAACGCTTCGATGGAGGGATCGGCCGGTGAGGAAAGTTCCTTTCCGATGCTTCCCCAATTGTCCGAACTGCCCAGAAGGCCATGAAGGATCACGATGGTACGCGCGCCAGCCTTTGAGGGTCGCAGATGCTTGAAATGAAGTTGAACAGTGCTCATTGGTAAGTTCCAAGTTCACGCAGATACAGCCGCACTGTGTTCTCCAGGCCGAAGATCAAAGCATCACTGATCAATGCATGGCCGATCGACACTTCCAGCAGGCCGGGAACGTTCTTCTGGAAGAAGGAAAGGTTGTTCAGATCGAGATCATGACCAGCGTTCAGGCCCAGGCCCAATTCCGCTGCACGTTCGGCTGCAGCAGTAAAAGGGGCCACCGCCGCTTCACGATCGACCTTGTATCCATAGGCATATGGACCAGTGTACAATTCGATCCGATCGGTGCCGGTGGAAGCAGCATATCCGATCCCCTCCACGTCAGTATTCATGAAGATGGAAGTGCGAATACTGTTCCGCTTGAACTCATCGATCGTCTCCCTGAGAAATTGCTGGTGCTTCTTTGCGTCCCAGCCGGTATCACTTGTGAGCACATCGGGCGGATCGGGCACCAGCGTGACCTGCGCCGGACGTACTTCAAGCACCAGATCGATGAATTCCCGCGAAGGATATCCTTCGATGTTGAATTCCGTGGTGAGCACTTTTGCCAGTTCCCTCACATCGCTTCGGCGGATGTGGCGCTCATCGGGCCGGGGATGCACAGTGATGCCATGGGCGCCATGCCGTTCGATCGCAAGGGCGAGGGCGATCACATCAGGAACGTTGCCTCCACGTGCATTGCGAAGTGTGGCGAGCTTGTTGATATTAACACTGAGACGCGTCAAATGCCGATCCTTTACTTTGCCCCATCCTTTATGGAACGGACAAAATTACTGCCCTTGAAGAACGACCCTTCCGAATGCACGCCATCGATCTGATAACCCCGGCCATACCGCCCTTGCGTCCGCAGGATGATGTGGCACGCGCACTGGACTGGATGGAAGAATTCAAGGTGGGCCATCTCCCCGTGGTGGATAAGCGGCAACTTGTAGGATTGGTAAAGGACCAGGACCTTGTCGATCGCAACGATACACGCGCTTCGGTGAGTGCCGTGATGGAAAAAGTGGAGATACCGTACGTGCGCGGCGGCCAGCATATCTATGAAGTGATGAAGGTCCTGTGTGAGCGTGGATTGACCGTCATACCCGTGCTCGATGAGCTTGGCGGTTACCTTGGTGCCATCACAGAACACGATGCCCTGAAATACCTGGCCAAGGTGACCAACATCAATGAGCCGGGAAGCATCCTGGTGCTTGAGATGAACATGAGCGATTACAGCCTTCAACAGATCAGCCGTATCGTGGAAGGCAATGATGGCAAGATCCTCAGCGTGTACAGCCACCAGATACCGGGCACCAACCGCATCGAGATCACGATCAAGATCAATCGCGAAGACATCAGTGGTATCCTGCAGACCTTTGAACGTTATGATTATTTCATCAAGAGTTCCTACCAGGGATCGCGTTTCCATGAGGACCTGCGCGACAGGTACGAGGAATTGATGCGCTTCATCAATCCCTGATAGCTTCGCCGCATGCGGGCTGTCCTGTGGCTGATCCTCCTTTTCGCCCCGGGCATCTGTTCGTTCGCACAAAGCGACACCACCGAACATGCTCCGGCACCGATACCACCGGTACGCATTCAAAGCATCGTCATCACCGGCAACCGCGTGACCCGCGATCGGATCATCCTGCGCGAACTTCTTTTTCAAGAAGGCGACACCGTACCTCTTTCGCAACTGTACGATCGGCTGGAGCGGAGCCGCCAGAACCTGGTGAACACCGCGCTCTTCAATTCCGTTTCGGTACTGCCGGTGTATCTGGACCTGCGAACGGTATTGATCGAAGTGCAGGTGAATGAACGATGGTACCTCTGGCCGGCGGTATCCTTCAAACTGGCCGATCCGAATTTCAATACGTGGTGGCAGACGCGTGATCTGCGGCGGATCAACTACGGGATCTATCTGTACAAATACAATTTCCGCGGGCAGAACGAAACGATCTACGTGATGACCCAGTTCGGCTACGCGAACCAATATGCGTTCCGCTACAAGATCCCGTACATCGATCGGAAACAGCGCTGGGGCTTGAGCATCGGCGCATCGCTACTGGAGCAGGAGGAAGTGACCGCCGGAACGATCGGCAATGAGCGGATCTTGATCCGCAATGACGAAGGCTTCAATCGCGAGGAGAAGCTGGCCGATGTGGAGTTCACGCTTCGCCCCTCCCATGATACACGACATCACTGGCGCGGTGGCTTCACCCGGGCGACCATCACCGATACCATTGCCGCGATCGCCGAAGAATATTTCACCGCAGGCTCCACTTTGACACGGTTCCTCACCTTGGGATACTCATATGTCCATGACACGCGCGATCTGCGCATTTTTCCAAGTTCAGGCAACTACCTGGAGCTGGCCGTGGATCGATATGGCATCGGGTTGCTGGACATCGCATCGCCCGACATCACCACCTTGAAGGCAACGGCGATCAAATGGTGGCAACCGGCCTCCTGGCTGGGAGTTTCGGTGGCATTGCGTGGCAAGACCACATTCGGCAGGCCACCTTATTATGTACAGGAAGGACTCGGCTATTCGATCTACGCCCGTGGATATGAGTACTATGTAGTGGATGGCGAACATTTCGCGCTGGGTCGTTTCAACCTGATGTTCCCGATATTCAAGCCCAAGACCCTACGGATCGAAAAGATCCCGCTGGAACACTTCCGTACGTTGTACTTCGCACTCTATCTCAATGCGTATACAGACCTTGGCCATGTGTGGGACGATCGATATGCGGAAATGAATCCGCTGGCCAACGATCTTCTCAACGGGCACGGGCTCGGACTTGACCTGGTGACCAGTTATGATCAGATCGTACGGGCCGAATACAGCCTGAACGGCCTGGGAGAACACGGATTCTTTCTACATTTCACGCAGCCTTTCTGAAGCATGCGGGTAGGGATCATAGGCCGGGCCATGGATGAAGCGAACGTACGGCCGGTATGGTCGGTGCTCGATCGCATGATGGCCCATGGAATGGAGCTGCGGCTCAACCAGACCATTGCCGATTGGCTCAACGAATTCGAGCGGGAAGTGAAATGGCCCTTGTTGGAAGAGAACGATCCCACAGGCCAGGACATCGATCTGTGCATCGGCCTTGGTGGTGACGGCACGTTGCTGGACACGGTGGCAGTGGTAGGCCGAAGTGACATACCGGTGTTAGGTATCAACCTCGGCAGGCTTGGATTTCTCTCCAACGTACGGCTCGAGGATGTGGACCAGGCCTTGACCCGTTTGATGGATGGCCGGTATTCTCTGCAGGACCGCTCTCTGCTTGAAGTGCTCGACCACAAGGATAAACTCGGCCGCAAGAATTTCGCCCTGAACGAAGTGAGCGTGCACAAGCGAGATAGCAGCAGTATGATCGCCGTGCGTGCCTTCCTGGGCACCGATCTATTGAACACGTATTGGTCCGATGGGTTGATCATAGCCACGCCCACCGGCTCCACCGCGTATTCGCTCAGCGCCGGCGGCCCGATCATCTACCCTACGAGCGATGCCTTGGTCATCAACCCGATCTCCCCACACAACCTGAACGTTCGCCCATTCGTGGTGCCCGATCACTACACCATAACGCTGGAATTGGAAGCGCGCGCCGATCTGTGCCTGCTGAACCTCGATTCACGCAGCACCACGATAGCAGGAAACAGCCGGGTAACGATCCGCAGAGCGCCATTCACAGTGAAAATGGTACAGCTTGAAGGCCAGGATTTCCTTTCCACTCTCCGTGCGAAATTGAACTGGGGCCTGGATATGCGATCGCGGCAATAGGCCGTTCCTTAACTTCGTGCGCTGCAGTAGCATACCATGCGCTGTTGAAGCGCGTTCTCCCTGCCGATGCTCCGGATAAAACTGTTCATTCTCACGCTGGTGATCGGGTGCGCCTCCTTTGGTCAGGTGAACGAGATAGGCATCACCGTCGGCGGCAGTTATTACATCGGCGATATCAATCCCTACCGGCACTTTCCCAAGCATACGGCGCTTACCGGCGGCATTTTGTTCAGGCATAACCTCACGGACCGTCTTGCGATCCGTTTTCAGGGGATATACGGTGCTCTGGAAGCGTACGACAGCGATTCCAAGGACACTTTGCAGTGGATCCGCAACCTGCACTTCCGCAGCCGCCTGATAGAAGGATCGTTACTCTTTGAGATCAACTTCTTCAAATACAGGGCACGCAGCAAGGATGGCAAGTTCTGGACACCATTCGTTTTTGGCGGCATCGCTTACTTCCGCGCGAATCCCCAGGCCTATTTCGATGATCAATGGTGGGACCTTCAACCATTAGGAACTGAAGGCCAAGGAACTACGGCTAAGCCTGATACCGATTATTATCCGGTGGACCACCTTTCCATACCCTTTGGGGCCGGCTTGAAATTCAATGTTGGAAGGATGGACTTTCAGTTGGAATGGGGAATGCGCCGTACCTACACCGACTACATCGATGATGTGAGCGGGAATTATGTGGATCATGACCTGCTTCGGCTGGAGAACGGGCCGCTGGCCGCCATACTCGCCGATCGCAGCGGGTTGAACGAGATCCCGGGCTATACGAACGCTGGCCGCATGCGTGGCGATGTGAATACGCGGGATTGGTACGTATACTCCGGCCTTTCCATCACATACATCATCAGTAAGTTCTCCGATTGTGACGAGCAGTACAATTGGATGAAAAAGAAGCGGTAGATCGCAGGATCTTGCCAACTTTGCGATCCTTTGGAAGAAATGGACAACGGCCTGCAATTGCGTGAACGGATCGATCCTTTACGTGTGCCCCAGCACATCGCCATCATCATGGATGGCAACGGGCGCTGGGCAAAACAGCAGGGTGAACATCGGGTGGTGGGCCATGCCAATGGCGTTCGATCGGTGCGTGAAGCGTTGGTGGCCGCCACGGAGATCGGGGTGAAGTTCCTTACGCTCTATGCCTTCAGCACCGAGAATTGGAACCGGCCCAAGGAGGAAGTGAGCGCCCTGATGGACCTGCTGGTGCGCACAGTGCTCGATGAATTGGACGAGTTGAACGAAAAAGGCGTGCGTTTGCATGCGATCGGCGATCTCGAAAGTCTTCCGCCAGGCTGCCGTTCGACACTCCAGCAGGCGATCCATCACACACAGCACAACACACGGATCACCCTCACGTTAGCGCTCAGTTACAGCGCCCGTTGGGAGATCGTGCAGATGGTGAAGAAGCTTGCCCGAAAGGCTGCGGATGGTGATCTCGATCCCGACCGGATCGATGAGAACACCATCGGCGAAGCACTTGTCACTGCTGGGATCCCCGATCCCGAACTGCTCATCCGCACAAGCGGGGAACAGCGGATCAGCAATTTCCTCCTCTGGCAGATCGCCTACGCTGAACTCTGGTTCACGCCCGTCTTCTGGCCTGATTTCCGGAAGGAACATCTTTTTTCAGCCGTGCTCGATTTCCAGAACCGCGAACGCCGCTTCGGTATGATCAGTGAACAGGTAAGCTCATAGGATGATCGCACGGATCCACCTTTTCCTGTTCCTTCTGATCGGCCTTCCGATCTGCGCACAGGTGACCACCACACCGAACCTCGATCCGGCCTTTGCGCAGGAGTACGAGATAGGTGGAATAACCGTGAGCGGTACGGTGACCACCGATCCCAACGCGGTGAAACTTTTCACGGGCCTGCAGGTCGGGGACAAGATCACCGTGCCCGGTGAAAAGATCACCCGCGCGGTGAAGAACCTGTGGGACCAGAAGCTCTTCAGCGATGTGCGGATCGATGCCGCCGAGATCCGCGGCAGAACGATCTTCCTGCATATCGTGGTGGTGGAAAGACCAAGGCTTGCACGATACAAGTTCGAAGGTGTGAAGAAGAACGAAGGTGACAAGCTGCGCGAAGAGATCGACCTGGTCAGAGGTCAGCAGGTGAATGAAGCACTACTCGCGAGCACGCGTTACCAGATCGATAAATACTTCCGCGATAAGGGCTTCCTGAAGGCGAAGACGACGATCATCGAGAATCGCGATACGCTGATGGATAACAGCGTATGGCTGCTGGTGAAGGTGGACAAAGGCCGCAAAGTGAAGATCAAGAACGTCATCTTCAATGGGAACAATGAGCTGAGTGATAAGCGGCTTCGCCGTGCTATGAAGAAGACCCGTCGCAAGCGGTTCTACAATCCGTTCGGCAACAGCAAATTCTCAGCGAGCGAATTCCGTACGGACAAAGGCAACGTGATCGATCTCTATAACGAGAAAGGTTTCCGCAACGCCGCCATCATCCATGACACCACGTACTTCATCAACGATCGCCGCTTGAATGTGGAACTCACTATTGAAGAAGGCGAAAAATTCCATTTCCGCAACATCACGTTCACCGGCAATACGAAGCACACCGATCAGGAACTTCGGGAGATCCTGAACATCAAGAAGGGCGATGTCTACAACAAGAAATTGCTGGAGAGCCGCCTTTACATGAATCCATCGGGTTACGACATCAGTTCGTTGTACATGGATGATGGCTATCTCTCCTTCTATCCCGAGCCGATCGAAGTGGTGGTGGAAGGCGACAGCATCGATCTGGAGATCCGCATCCGCGAAGGCAAGCAGTACCGCATCCGCAACGTGATCATCAAGGGCAACACGAAGACCAACGAGCACGTGATCCGCCGGGAGATACGCACGAAACCCGGCCAGCTCTTCAACCGCAGCGATGTGATCCGCACACAACGCGAACTGGCGCAGCTCGGTTATTTCAATCCGGAATCCATGGGCGTGAATCCGATACAGGATGCGCGAACGGGATTGGTGGACCTTGAGTACACGGTGGAGGAAAAACCGAGCGATCGGCTTGAGTTGAGCGGTGGCTGGGGCGCCGGAAGATTGGTGCTTTCCGTGGGCGTATCGTTCACCAACTTCTCCACGCGCAACATGTTCAAGGGCTTCGACCAATGGACGCCTCTTCCTGCGGGAGATGGCCAGACGTTGAACCTGCGCGCGCAGACCAACGGCATCTTCTTCCAGAGCTATAGCATGAGCTTCATTGAGCCCTGGCTCGGTGGCCGCAAGCCCAACTCGCTGAGCTTTTCCGCATATCATTCAGTGCAGACCAACGGCGAGAACAAATTCATAACGAACGCTTCCACCGGTGAGCGCATAAGCAATCCCCTGCGTCAATCGCTATTGATCAGTGGCGGTACCGTTGGATATGGAATGCGGTTGAAAGTGCCTGATGATTTCTTCATTTTCCGTGCATCTCTCGGTTACCAGCATTACGATCTGCGCAATTACTCGCAGGGCAGCGTCATCTTCGATTTCACCGATGGCAACAGCAATGTGCTTTCAAGCACGCTCCAATTGCAGCGCAATTCGGTGGATGAACCCTTCTTCCCAAGAAGCGGATCGAACATCAGCGTTTCAGTGAAGGCCACGCCGCCCTGGTCGCTCTTTCAACCTGATCGCGATTGGGCCAACCTTTCACCTGGCGATCGTTTTGAATGGGCCGAGTTCCATAAGTGGAAGTTCACCACCCAATGGTTCCAGCGTATCACGCAGAGCAAGACCCGGCATAACCTGGTGCTGATGACCCGAGCCGGATTCGGCTTCCTTGGGCGCTACAATGCTGATGTAGGCAACTCGCCGTTCGAACGCTTTTACATGGGTGGAAGTGCGCTGACTGGCTTCCAGCTCGATGGCCGTGAAGTAGTGTCCCTGCGCGGCTATGATGACTTCTCTCTTTCACCGCGAACCGGTAATTTCATCGTTACCAAATTCACGACGGAACTACGCTTCCCTGTAAGCTTGAACCCTTCGGCGACGATCTTCACGCTGGCTTTCCTGGAAGCCGGTAATACATGGAGCAATTTCGATCGGTACGATCCGTTCAAGCTGTACCGCTCCGCAGGTCTGGGCTTGCGATTGAACCTTCCGATGTTCGGTCCCATGGGCTTGGATTATGGCTGGCGCCTGGACGATGTTCCCGATCAACCGAACATGCCGAAAAGCCAGTTCCACTTTACGATCGGCATAGATCTTGGCGAGCTGTGATCGGGATCGCCTATTTTCGACCGCCGCCACCACCACGATGAAACGCACGATCCTATACCTGTTCCTACTCGCAAGCGGAATTCTCCTATCTGGGAGAACATACGCCCAGCGGATCGCTTTCGTGAACACCAAATACATACTTGAGCAGGTGCCTGAATATGCATCGGCACAGAAGGAGCTGGATCGTTTGAGCCAGCAGTGGCAGGAGGAGATCGATGAGCGTCACCAGCAGATCAAGCGCATGCGCGATGCATTCAATGCCGAAGCTATCCTGCTGACGGAAGAGATGAAGAAGAGCCGTCTGGATGAGATCGACAAGCGCGAAAAGGATGCACGCGATCTTCAGAAAAAACGATTCGGTCCCAAAGGTGATCTGTTCAAGAAGCGCGAAGAGTTGATCCAGCCGATCCAGGACCGCGTGTACAACGCCATAAAGGAAGTTGCTGGTACCAGTTATGTCGCCGTGTTCGATCTGGGAGCAAGCGCCAACAATCTGCTTTTCGCCAGCGAGAAATACGACAAAAGCGATAGCGTGCTCCGAAAGATGGGTATCAAGCCGGGCAAGGCCGGTGAAGGCGGCACCAAGGACGATGAAGAATTCGGCGCTCCACCTGATGAGGAGCCGAGAGATGGCGCTGGCCGTGATGGTGGCCGCACACAGGAGCAACCACGGGGCGGGGAACAAGAACAAAAACCACGATGAAGAATTTCCAAACGATGAAGAACCTTCTTTTCGCAGCCGCGATCATGCTTATGGCCGTTCCTTCGGCATTCGCACAGACGCCTGCCAAGCTCGGCCACATCGATCGGCAGAAGCTCATGCTGATGCTGCCAGAACGCAAGGATGCCGAAACGAAGATGCAGGCTTTCGCCAAGAAGTTGGACGATCAATTGAAGGCCATGGGCACTGAATACCAGACCAAGGTGGCAGATGCGCAGAGCAAGGCCGAGACCATGACCGAGACCGAGCGACAGATGGCCGTTCGCGAGATCGGTGACCTGGAGAAGCGGATCGGTGATGCCCAGGAAAAAGCACAGGAAGATCTTGCCAAGCAGGAGGAGGAACTGCTGCGCCCGATGGTGGAACGTACCAACGCAGCTATAAAGGAAGTGGCAGATACCAACGGGTTCACGTACATCTTCGACACCAGCACAGGTTTCGTGCTGTATTTCGACAAGGGCGAAGACATCATGCCTCTGGTAAAGGCGAAGCTCGGAATACAGTAGCGTGAGCAACGTCAAGCCGATCGGCATCTTCGATTCCGGCATCGGCGGGCTTACCGTAACTCAACAGATCAGGCAGGCGCTCCCCAAGGAGCGCCTGCTCTATTTTGCGGATAGCGCCCACCTGCCATATGGTCAAAGATCCTTGGAGGAGGTCCGCGAATTCAGTTTTGCGATCACTGGAGCCTTGTTGGAAAAAGGTTCAAAGCTGATCGTGGTGGCTTGCAACACAGCGTCAGGTGCTGCGCTCCATGCTCTGCGAACGCAGTATCCCGAAATTCCCTTCGTGGGAATGGAACCTGCTGTGAAGCCTGCGGTGGAACACACACGAACGAAAGTAGTAGGTGTCATTGCGACGCCGGCCACCTTCCAGAGCCAGGTCTATGCATCGGTACTGGAGCGCTTCGCAGGTGATGTTACGGTACTGCATCAACCGTGTCCGGGATTGGTGGAGCAGATCGAAGCAGGTGAGTTCGGCTCACCACGCACCGAGAACATGTTGCGTGGCTGGCTGCAGCCGATGCTCGAGAAAGGGATCGACGTACTTGTGCTGGGATGTACGCATTATCCCTTCCTATTACCCTTGATCGAAAAGATCGTGGGACCTGATGTCCGCGTCATCGATCCGGCGCCAGCGGTAGCCAGACAGGTCGATCGCGTACTGCGATCGATGGATGCTCTAGCCGATGGCGGCGGCGGCCTTGTTGCATACACCAGCGGCCCTAAAGACATCTTCGAACACATGCTCGGTGATCTTCGTATTCAACCCGACGCAGTGAAGCAGGCCCAATGGATCGGCGGAAAGCTCAACCTTCCTTGAACCAGGAAGAATACATGATGTAGTTGCGCGCGATACGTTCTATCTCGTTCTTCGAAAGATCGGCGCCGACCTCCCGTACTCTTTTCGCCGGCACTCCTGCCATCAGGCTTCCCGGCTCCACTACTGTATTCTGCAATACCACGGCTCCCGCAGCTATCACACTGCCTTCACCGATCATCGCATGGTCCATCACGATGGCACCCATGCCGATCAAGACACGGTCATGCACAGTACAGCCGTGCACGATCGCGTTGTGACCGATGCTCACATCATTGCCGATCGATAGTGCGGCGCGTTCATAAGTACAATGCAACACTGCACCATCCTGGATGTTCACGCGATCGCCTATGCGGATACTGTTCACATCCCCTCGTACCACCGCATTGTACCAGACGCTGCAATCGGCACCCATCACCACATCACCGATCACCACTGCCGTTTCGGCGAGAAAATGACTTCCCCCGAATTTCGGTGTGAGACCGCGTACCGATCGGATAAGCGCCATGGTCAGTGGGCCGCAGGTTTGTTCCCACAACCCTCCTTCTGGCAACAATCCGGCAGATCGCGGAAAGCCTTTTCATCACCCGGCATATCATCAGCGTAATAACCGAGCTTCGTAAGCGCTGTCCGGATCTTTTCCGGCGATGTCTTTTTGGGATCGTAATCAACCTTCACCATGGATGTGGCCAGGTCAAGATCAACCTTTTTGACCCCTTTCTCATAGATCAGGTTGCTTTCGATCGTGGTCTCGCACATGTCGCAGACCGAACTGGTCTTGATGTCGAGCGTTTCCACTTTCTTCTTGTCCTGCGCTTGTGCCAATGGCGTAAGCAGCAAGGCGAACATCAGGATGAGGTACTTCATTGTTCCTTGGTCTTTCTTGTTAGGTTGAATCGTAATCCACCGTAGGCCATGGCCATATTGGTAGGTCCCCAGATCAGCGACGCGTCAAAATAAGGGCCGAAAGGATCTTCCGGGGAAATGATCTGCCTGCGCTGCAATGCCCCAGTAAGGTTCTCGCCACCCAGATAGAATTCCCATGGGCCGGTGATATGCGTGATCTGGGCGTGCAAGGTGGCGTATGACGGCGAACGCCCGGCCAGCCGATATTCTTCAGGGTTCTCAGCAGTATCCGGTATTCGCCCTGGGCCGAAGACGTTCATGCTGATGTCGAATCTCCAACGTTCCTTCCGATCGGCATAGGCAAGATCGATGAGGCCACGATGTGATGGTGTGAAAGGCCTTTCACGCAGATCACCATCATATGTGGTGCGCACATCATAGAACCGATAGCTAGCCTTCAATTGAATGGTCTTCGAGAGCTCCACTTGAAGATCGGCGAGAGCGCTATTGGCGAAGGAGGCGCCATCAAGCATATAGAATGCGATCTGCTGCGGATGTCGATCAAGATCGGTCACCACCTGATCGGTGAACTGTGTGCGATATGCATCGATCCCGAACGCCCATTTCCGGTCCATCCATTTGAACTTATGCAGGAAACTGGCACCGAAATTCCAGGCCTTCTCCATGCCAAGAGGACCTTCCACGATGACTTCCCGCGAGCTTGCCAGCACGGAGGCGTTCTCGACCAATGGAAGCGCCGTACGAAATGCATGGCCGGCAGAAACACGGATCGTTGTCAATACCCCGGGATCGAATTTCAGGTGTGCACGCGGACTGTAGGCCGCGCCGTAGAGATCGTTCGCATCCACCCGCATTCCTCCCACGAAGGTGAACTTGCCGCGATGCCGTGTGTATTCCGCAAAAACGCCTGGCATGCGCTCAATACGGCTGAAGGAACTATCCCGGAAGGTCTCATCATACTCATCATACTGGAAAGTGGCTCCTGCTTTCAATTGATCGGTACCTGTACCAAGCAACTGCTGGTATACGATATTGCCGTATCCGCTTTGCTGGGTGCCTTCATAATTCCTTATGCCGTACAAAGAGTTCACATCATGCCTCCTTCCCGCCATGATGAAACCGATGCTCTTTGTGGGATCGTCCTTGAAAATGAAGCCGTGCTTGGCGATCACATCGAACATGCGATTGGTGATGTCGATCTCGTAGAGCGGATGACCCAGATGTTCCGGCCTTGACATCTCGGTCTGGCCGCCTTCACGCAGATCATCAACGTACCGAACAAAAAGTTGGGTGGTATGCCGATCACTGCGCCGCAGCCATCGGTCCATGATGTTGATCCGCTTGGTCAACGGCTGGTCCATGAATCCATCTCCGTTCTGGTCCATCTCCTCTTGGAACCAGTTCCCGTGCACCATCAATAGATTATCACTTTGGGCACCGGTCTTTTGCGCAGTGTGTACATTGATCTCGCTTCTCCCCTGGCTGTTGCCGTACACATTGAGGAACAGTGGGCCTTCCATCGCCGGTTGAAGCAGGCACAGATCGATCTGCCCGGTCATCGCGTTCGGCCCATTAACAGCGGTGCCGATGCCTTTGCTCAGATTGATGTCATTGATCCATGTTCCGGGGATCAAGGTCAAGCCCGAAGCGGTGGACAGACCACGAATGAAAGGCACGTTCTCCACGCTCATCTGCGCGTACTTGCCATCCAGGCCGAGCATCCGGATCGTTTTTGTTCCGGAAACGGCATCGGAAAAATTCACATCTACGGTGGCATTCGTCTCGAAGCTTTCGCTCAGGTCACAACACGCTGCACGGGCAAGTTCCTTCCTGTTCAAGATCTCCGTGTTCTGCAAAGCGCGTGTGTCCATGATGGTACCGCTGACCCGCTCCACCACATCCACCGCTCGTAACTCCACGGCCGCCTTGAGTTTGAACACGATCGCATCGGTTACTGCGGATGTCACCCGGATCGTATCGTTCGAATGACCCACATAACTTGCTACAAGGTCTGCTGGAAGCCTCTCTGGCAGATCCAGTTCGAATGAACCTTCCTTGTCCGTCACGGTACCCGTGGTGGTCCCGGACCAATGAACATTGGCTCCCGGCAATGACTGATCACCTTCTGCTGAAGTAGTGATCACTTTCCCTCTCAGTTGCTGCGCTGTCGCCCATGGCACGGTGCACCCGAGCACGGCGAACAAGATCATCGATCTCCATTCCATTTTATCGATCCATTCGTTGAATTAATTGAACAACAACAGGTGACACACAGGTCACCCACGGACCGCATCAGCGGCCGAACGGATCGATCTAGATCAAGAAAATGGAATGCACAGCCTGCCGATCATCAAGGATCTGCGGCGGGGGGCGGCTTTGAAGCCAGTGGAAGGACTTTTCTCGTGGTAGGGGGATCACCATCATAGGCGATCGCTCCAGGTCCATCAGAACGGCTTCCAGATCAATGGATGCATGTGCCAGAAGTTCAAGTTGGACAGGTGTAGCCGCACCCGTGTCACAACACTCCGGACTAATGGTCGCGCCGTGGCCGTGCTCATCCTCCGGACAGCAATCTTCCAGCAATCCTATGCCATAGATCGAATGACCTCCGATCAGGCAGGTCATGCGTGAAAGCATCAGGCCGCTCGTAGCGAACACCAGAAGTCCGGCCACCATGAAGGTGAACCAGCGGTGTTGGTGCAGAAAGCGGCGCATGCTGCAAATCTACGAAGATCCATTGGACCAGCTTTGATCCTAGCTTTGCCGACCATTCCATCAGAAATGCCCCGCATCCTCGTTATTGGCTCCAGCGGCCAGATCGGTACCGAACTCGTTGAAGGTTTGCGAGCGCGTTATGGATCGGAAAATGTGATCGCCTCCGATATAAAGGAGCCGCAGGTGAAGCAGGATGGGCCGTTCGTGATGGCCGACGCAATGGATCGGCGCGGGATCGAACGGATCATCGACAAACATTCGATCAATGAGGTTTACCTGCTCGCGGCCCTGCTGAGCGCCACGGCCGAAAAAGATCCTGCGTTCGCCTGGAAGCTGAATATGGAAAGCCTTTTCATTGTGCTGGAACTGGCGCGTGAAGGAAAATTGAAGAAGGTGTACTGGCCCAGCAGTATCGCGGTCTTCGGGCCCACAACACCGAAGGACATGACGCCGCAGCGTACGATCGCGGAACCGAGCACCGTATATGGCATAAGCAAACAGGCGGGCGAACAATGGTGCGCGTACTACCACAAGCGCTACGGCGTGGATGTGCGCAGCCTGCGTTATCCCGGATTGATCGGCTGGA
>JAEZAU010000184.1 GCA_023430325.1 Bacteroidota bacterium
TCTTGAAAGCGGTCTTCAGTTCTCTGGCGTTCATATGCAAATGTTCACGGAGAGGAACGACAGAACATGACGTTGTCCATGGAACACCGATCGCCCATGTACATTCGCTGCGATGTCCCGAATACTCTTATTCCGTCTGGGTGGCCCCATGCTGGCCGGGATCGTTTTCCTGCTGCTGCGGCATCACGGCGTGGAACCTGCGATCATGGCCGGTATCGTGGCATGGATGGCCATCTGGTGGATCAGTGAGGCAGTGCCGCTTCCGGTGACATCGATCCTGCCGCTGGTGCTCTATCCGCTTACAGGTATAGGTTCGATCGGTGATACTGCAGCGAATTATGCGCGCGAGATCATCTTTCTTTTTCTCGGCGGATTCATCATCGCCCTGGCGATCGAGAAGAGCGGAGCGCACCGGCGGATCGCGTTGAAGATCGTTTCGTTGATAGGAGGATCGCCCTCGCGCATAGTGCTGGGAATGATGGTGGCCTGCGCGATCTTGAGCATGTGGATAAACAGTACCGCCGCCGCCCTGGTGATGCTACCGATCGCCTTAAGCCTCCTCGATGATGAAGATGCGTCTGCAGAAGTGCGACACCGGATGACCGTTCCGCTGCTGCTGGCGGTGGCCTATGGCGCAACGATCGGCGGAATGGCCACGCCGGTAGGCACTCCGCCCAACCTGATCCTTCTGGAATTCCTGCGGGGACAGACACAGGCAACAATGATCGGTTTCGCGGAATGGATGACCTTCGGAATTCCGATCGCGGCGATCTACATGGCCATTGCGTGGCTGCTGCTGACAAGAGTGGTCTTCAAAGTGGGAAAAGCATCGCTCGGAGATGAGCAGACCGTAAGAGACAGATCGATGGCGCTTGGTCCACCACGGAAAGAAGAGATCCGCGCGCTGTTCATCTTCGGTCTTGTCGCTCTGGCCTGGATCACCGGCGATGACCTGAAGGTCAGTGAGGAGATCACGATCCGCGGCTGGCGATCACTGACCGGGCTCACGGCTCTCACCGATGCTGCGGTGGCGGTGGCCGGCGCCATCGCTCTGTTCCTCGTTCCATCGGGTCCGGCTCTTCCCGATCGCAGACCGCTCATGAGTTGGACCTTTGCAGAAAGCCGTATTCCTTGGGGCGTTCTTTTGTTGCTCGGCGGCGGCTTCGCATTGGCTTACGGCGTGGACAAAAGTGGTCTGGCAGAGATCATCGGTGATAGCATGGCCGGGCTTCGATCATTAGCCCCGGTGATCCTTATCGGAACAATTGTATTGATCGTTTCTGCAATGAGCGAGCTGGGTAGCAATTCAGCCACCGCAAGCCTGATCATTCCGCTGGTGGCCAGCATGGCCGCGAAATGGGGAATGGAACCGCATTCCTTGTTGATCCCTGCGGTGCTGGCAGCAAGCATCGGATTCATGCTTCCGGTAGCCTCGCCCATGCAAACGATCGTTTTCGGAAGCGGCCGCATCCCGATAAGGCAAATGGTGCGTTGCGGCATTTGGATGGATCTCGCCGGGGTGGTACTTCTGGCTTTGGTCTTCGGGTTCCTTCGCTGAGGCCAGAAAAGCGAACGACACCCTGAAGGAGTGTCGTTGCAGGTGCCCGTTCGACACCACAAGGCCGGGTCACCAATAAGTTCAGTTGCTGGCTGGCAGATCGTGCTCCGATCTCAGCCTTACCTACAGCAGCGCGCAATTGGCGTTTTGCTGACCAGTTGAGGTATCGCCGATCGGGTAAGGATGTGGACCAATGGGAACGTACTGTGAGAAACAACAACGGCACCCTTTGAAAGGATGCCGTTGTTACAAATGGCCTGCGCTACACCACCGATGGCAGCCAGAGGATCTTTTACTTATTCTCGTTCGGGCGATCGTCGGTGGAAGCGTTGTTATCGCGATCGTTCACGTCAACATCAACTTTCACGGCATTGCCATCAGCATCGCTGGTGGTACGGTTACGACGACGCTCAAGCTTCTCGTTATCATAGAACACACCAGCTTCGTCCATGGTACGGCGGGTATCGGTCTGCACCTGTGTCCAGGTGGCCATGGAAGCGTTCTCTACCTTTTGGATCTGCTCATCGACCAGCTGGCGATGACGCTGAAGCTCGGTGCGCAGGCGCTCATGACGGGTGCGGTCCTCAGCTTTGATGTCGGTGTCGGCAAGTTCCTTCTCGGAATCGGAAAGGTCATCATTGATGTCTGCGCGAAGGTCGCGGAGGTCCTCAAGGATATCCTGACGGTCCTTCTCGAACTTCTCCTGATCCTCCATGTTCACATCGGTCATGTCCTCCTGGACATTCTCGAGTTTGTTCTCCATGCGGTCCCGCTTGTCCTCTGGCTCGGCAGAGCATGCGGTGAATAGCAGGCCAACGCCAAGTGCGCCAGCGAGCATGATCTTATTCGGCGTGTTCATGATCTCGTTTTGATTGATTTCTGTTCGCCCGCTTTCCAATTACATTCCGTAGTTCGTCAGGAAGTACTGCCAATGGCTGAACAGCCTTGTATAAAGGGCCAGGACTGATGGGGACTGCGTGTGCGGTTCAGATCTACCAACGTTCAGTCTGGGTAGATCGTTCCACAAAGGGGACGAGGGCCATTTCCCGTTATTCCCCGATCGATGACCAACTCTCCTGCCCAGCTCCACCGAACGATCAACCAGTACCGCTTCACGGCATATCATTAGGGTGCAGGCACTTTCTTGAAAACCTGCTCCATGAGACATTATCTACTTCTCCCGCTCCTCTTCTTATCCATTATCGCTACCGCCCAGACCATCGGTCTATCTTCCGTAGCATCCGGCTTTACCGATCCACTTGATATAGACAACGCGGGAGATCAGCGGTTGTTCATCACCCAACAGAACGGCATCATCAAGATCATCGATGCCAGCGGCGCCGTACTGAGTACGCCCTTTCTCGATATCACCGATCGGGTCAATTCCTCCGGTGGGGAACAAGGACTTCTCGGCCTCACTTTTCACCCGCAATATGCCAGTAATGGCTATTTCTACGTGAACTATATCCATGGAACCGGGGCGGGGACCACGCGCATATCGCGATTCTCGGTAACGGCAAACGCCAATGTGGCCGATCCGAACAGCGAGGTCATCATCTGGAGCACTTCGCAACCGACTACGAACCACAATGGCGGCGATCTGAAGTTCGGGCCTGATGGCTACTTGTATTTCGCGCTGGGGGATGGTGGTGGCGTAGGCGATCCGAACAACCTCTCACAGAACCTGCTTTCTCCGCACGGGAAAATGATAAGGATCGATGTGAACAGCGGATCGCCATATTCCGTCCCATCCTCCAATCCGTATGTAGGGGATCCCAATACTCTGCCGGAGATATGGGCCAGCGGCTTCCGCAATCCGTTCCGTTTCAGCTTCGATGCGCTCACAGGTGATCTCTGGCTCGGCGACGTGGGGCAGGACGTCTATGAGGAAGTGAATTTCTGGCCCGCGGGAAACAACAGCGGGCCGAATTTCGGCTGGCGTTGCTATGAAGGCACAGCACCTTACAATACCAGCGGTTGCGGATCATATTCTAATTACGCCGCGCCCATTCATGTACACGACCACAGTGATGGTTCATGCTCGGTGATCGGCGGCTATGTCTATCGCGGCGATCCTGCTTCAAGTATGTACGGCAAATACGTGTACACCGATTTCTGTCATGGCCGTTTCTCAGCGTTGTGGCCGAACGGCTCGGGCGGGTGGAACTACCAGCAACTCACCACCACCAATGTGTTCGGCCACACTTCCATGGGCACTGATGTGTATGGTGAATTGTATGTTGCCAACAAGGCTACCGGAGCCATCGAAAAGTTGATCTTGCCATCCACTCCGGCGGTCCAACTTCAAGCGAAGGTGTTCCTGGAAGGTCCATTCAATTATTCCACTTCATTGATGGGCGATGCGTTGCGTGCGGCCGGTTCCATTCCGCTCACCGAACCCTACACCGCCATGGGAAGACCGCAGATGGCCGGCGGCGGATCGGAGAGCACTTCACAATCCGCTCTTGGGATCACCGGAAACGATGCGATCGTCGACTGGGTGCGCGTTGAGCTTCGATCGGCGGCCGATCCTTCTCAATTGGTCGCCACCCGCCAGGCTTTATTGCAGCGCGATGGCGATATCGTTTCTTCCACAGGGGCATCATCCATCTCTTTCGGCATTGCCGCCGGCTCCTACCACGTGGTCGTCGATCACCGCAATCATCTTCCGGTCATGACCGGGTCTCCGATGGCTCTCTCGTCAACTCCTGTCCTTGTGGATCTGCGCGATCCTTCCACGGAGACCTACGGTTCCAACGCCAGAAAGACGTTCGGCAACTGGCGCGCATTATGGGCGGGAGATGTCTCTGGAGATGGGTCCATCAGGTACACCGGTCAGGAAAATGATCGTGATCTTATTCTTCTGTCCATCGGCGGCACATCACCCACGGCCAGTGTGACCGGTTACAACCTCTCCGATCTCAACATGGATAATGTGGTGCGTTATACCGGCACCAATAACGATCGGGACATCATCCTCACCAACATCGGCGGTGTTGTACCCACGCAGGTGAAGCAGCAGCAGATGCCCTGATCATTCACCGCCAGGGCCTGTCTCCGGGGTGCGGTCCACCTGTGGTTTGCGTCGGCGTTCTTCCGCTGCAGGTGGGTTCTTTTCCAATTTATCCTCGCGCGTAACAGAAGAAGGCATTGCATTTCCCTTCTTGTTCTCCTGTGGGTCGTTCTCCTGCTTTTTCATGTGAAAATGGCATGCAAGCATTGGACCGGATGAAAGTGGGTTTTCTACTTGTGGGCGCTTCCCTGCGGGCCGGGCTTTTCCGGCACTGCGCTTCGCTCCGGTGCTGCGCACCCGCCTTTCAGGCGGCGCCTCCGATCCCTAGCGCACATTCCGGTGCTGCCAGATGAGCGGTGCGTGGTACCATTGCATCCCGGCTATTTTTCCTTGATCTCATCCTCGGCCTCGTCCGCCGCTGGCACTGTCTCCTCAAGCGGTGGTGGCGGATCGTTCAACAGCTTCTCCATCGCCTTGTCTACTGGTCTCACACGTTTCTCGAACCGATGCACGATGTTGAAACGAACGTTACCCACGTTCCAAACGAAGAAGTTCTGTTCCGGTAGAAGGTAGTGTACCTGTTCCTGGTTGAAGGTGATGCCGATCTGTGTTCTCGCGCTGTTGTAGCCGATGCCAGCACGTGCCTGTACTCTCCAACTGGGACCCCAGGAGGTCGTCTTTTCATCAATACCGTTCTCAGCGTTCCGATCATCGAGCGTCAACGATTGCATGCTTACCCCTGCACCTGCGGCCGCAGATCCCATGATGAAGAAATGCCTGTCGATCACGAAAGTGTAGGCATAGCCTCCCATGGGCCCGGCATCAACAAGGTCTCCTTTTCGCAATGAAGCCTCATCCGCGTAGTGTTCCTCCAGCGCCCGAGGTATGAGCGTGGAGTCTGCACGTAGCCCATAGTAGGTGATGAAACCACCATATAGCCATGATCCCTGGCTGCGCAACTGCCACGCATCCTGGTTCATCGCGGCGCGATAGCTGTAGCGCTTTCCGTTCACGATCCGCAGCGTGGAAATGCCTGCGTTGAACTGGCGTAGATCCTCACGAAAGGGCCGCTCGGTCTCCTGCTCTGGCCAGTTCAATTGCGCACGATCATGAGAGGAGATATGATAACCCTCGAAATACTGTAGAAAGATGTTGGACGCACGTTCAGGTGTGAACATGTTGGCCTGGGCATCCAGATATCGTGTGTGGCCCAATTCCTTCCTACGTGAATCAGTGATGCCTGGTATGCCGAAGCCGAGGTTCAAGGTGAACTTCCGGTAGCTTGCACCAACACCGAAATTGTACTGGTTGGTCGGCCGGTACACCAGTGAGTGCGATCCGGTGGATGAGTTTAGGCCTAACGTGTTGTATTTCGTGCTTACGAAAACTCGGCCGGCCAGTAGATGCGAGAGGTCCTTAACGAAAAGCGTATCGAGGTCATCGCCCTTTGTTTCTTCTGAATTCTCCTGGGCGGCGGCGGTGATCGGAATGCAAAAGGCCAGGATCATGAAGATCCCGGCCTTGATAGTATGGTTTAGATCACGCATGTACGATCCCCGGCCGTTCACGGGCCGCATGAATGCGATGACGTCAGAAGACGTCAAGCGTCGTACTTCACCTGGTATTTGCACGCATTGCCATTGGGGATCACATCAAGATCACCGGCAGAGCGCAGGTTCTGGCGCTTGTACAGCTTGATCGTCCAATGATCTTCTGCCTCTTCGCGGAGCAATGGATCGGCGAAAAGCGCATCGCAGACCAGGTCATCCACATCTTCGATCGACACAGGTTTCTCCACGTGCAGCACGATGCTGTCATTGCGATCGAGAACGCGTACATCGCCCAGCATGCGTATCTGCTGAACGAGTTGGGGCATGTTGGTAGTGATCATGCAGATCGCCAAGCACAATACGGGCCGTATGCCGTTCCCCGCGCCAGACTTGCATTTCGCAGCTTGATGCCTTATATTCTTGTTGCCGTAGTTCCCCGATCGCTGGGGAAGATCCGATCGTTCGATCCTTGGTGGACAATTCGATCGACCCCATGTCAGCGGTAACCTTTATTGGGAGATCTTCACTCGTCCTAAAGCACCACTACCATGGATCCAAAGGACAAGGAGTTCGAGATGCCGTTCGCGATCAGTGAAGAGTTCAAAAAGGCCTTGGAGGAAAAGGAGCGGGAAGTGAAGAACGCGAAGCCCGAAGAACCAACGCGGCCTGATTGCACACCGAATGAAGAGGGGGTGTGCGAAGTATGCTCTTCCTGATCGATCGCTCCGGCATCTAGCGCTGGCCTTTTGTGGTCGGTCTGTAAGCTTACGGTAGAGATGCCTTCCCTTTATCGCCGAATATGCGTGATACTGGAGTGTCTCGATTGATGTGATCTGGGTGGTGCGACGACCATCAGTGCAGCGGTTGCTGCTGTGTCCAGCAATGCATACCGCCGCCTTTCCAATTGATCGCCCTCGGATCAAGTGCTACCAACGTGCGATCCGGGAACCATTCCTGCAGGATCGCCTGAAAGCGCTGGTCCTTTTGCCGCATGGTCTCATTCATGCCCTCGTTCCAGTAGGCAGGAACGAAAACACGTCCATTGGTCACCAGATAATTCAAATAGCTCGCCGCCGGTATGTAGCGGATGGTATCTCCATGATGCAGGTCGCCATAGCGGTCCAGTAGCATACGATCGTAGGAGCGCAGCGTATCCAACATGTGCTTGTATTCCTCCACGACCGGCACTGGCACTTTTACAACGTTGATATTGGCCGCATTCAAGATCCTGAGGTTCTCTTCCATGCGCTTCCGCGTAAGCGCTGCGGCCGGCGCAGTCAATTCATCGTCGTCCGGCCAGGTCAACAGCACCGTATTCTCGTTCACGAACCGGCAGAACTCGTCCACGTGACCACCGGTGCCCTGGTTGAAAAGATCGCCTTCTATCCGGGGTTCCAGATACCACATGTCATCTGCTGGACCTTCCTTTAACCAGATGATCTTATGTACTCCGAGAACGCGCTTCAATTCTTTTTCGAGACTATCCCTGCTCCACCCAGGATTGCGTTGCATGGTGACGGCTTCTACTTGCAATAGTGTTCCGGTACCATTCACTTCCAAAGCACCGCCTTCGATCACCATGGTACTTGGCACAACGGGAAGGCTAAGGATCTCGGCGATACGCGCGGGAAATTCTTCCTGGCCACGCAGGATATGATCAGGCATACCGGAGCGACCATCATGATCACCGTAGTAATTCCAGGCAGGATCCAGGATCGCTTTGCCGCCTTCCGCCGTCCGAAGGAAGATCGGCCCACCATCACGCACGACCGGGGAATAAAGACTGTCAGGCATGAAAATATATTGCACTGCATTCTGGTCAATGCCCAGGCTGTCCCAGCGCGCCTTTATCGAATTCCCTAAGCTGTCTCCATCAGCTACGCACACTATGCGCATGCCTGGTTCCATGGCCAGCACCATTTTATCCATTACAGTGTCCGTGGGTAGCCCGGAATAGCTGAACCAGATCGCTTCATGTGGTTCCCATTCAGCCGGAAGAAAATAGGGCGGAGGATCCCTCTTCGTGGTGCACGAATGCAATGTGATCGCAATAAGCGCGATGAGCGCAATGCGAACGAGGCTGATCTGGAGGGCACACATCAGCAACAAGAATACTGGATCGATCCTGTACCGGCAACCTGATCCCCCAAACAAAAAAAGACCAGCACCCGCCCTGCACGAGTACTGGTCCTCCCGGGAACCCGATCGATCAGTTGCGCGTCTTCGCGTCGATCGACAGGGTGGCGTGCGGTACAATACGGAGCCGCTCTTTGGAGATCGGTTTTCCTGTTGATCGACAGATGCCGTAAGTCTTGTTCTGGATGCGGATCAGAGCTGCCTTCAGCTGCTGGATGAACATCTCCTGGCGCTGTGCGAGCCGCGCTGCTTCTTCGCGCTCCAGCGTCATCTGGCCATCTTCCTGGATGTTGCTGCTCATGTACGTGTCGTCCGTGCCGTTGCTGCGGTCGTGGATCAACGTCTGCTTCAGCAGATCGAGCGTTGCTTCACTCTCAGCAAGCTTGGTGCGGATCAAAGCCTCGAACTCTTCGTAATCGGCCTTTGTGAAATATGGTGAAGGAGAGTTGTCCTGCAGTGGCGGCACAGAGGCGCCAGTGGTGTGTTGTGCGGCGTTCATGGCTGAATGGGATGAAGAGGTTCGTTGGTCTCGATGGCCCGGCAGGCGGATCGCGTGCCATGTTCTGAAAGTCGCGCCATCAAAGGCTTTCAGGCGTTCAGCTGATCCGGTCACTCTTCCCGATGTCGGGCATTACTTCACCGATCGCCGTTGTGATCTTTCCACGGTAGGCAACAAAAAAGGCCGCACAAGGCGGCCTTTTCCGATGATCATCTTCAACGCTTAAACCACGCCCTGCTCTAGCATCGCATCGGCCACTTTCACGAAGCCTGCGATGTTCGCACCCTGCACGTAGTTCACCGTCTTTCCGTCGCTGCCGTACTGCACGCACGCCGCATGGATGTTCTTCATGATGCTGTGCAGGCGCTGATCCACCTCCTCGCTGGTCCAGCTCAGGCGAAGGCTGTTCTGGCTCATCTCCAGGCCGCTGGTCGCAACACCACCGGCGTTGCTGGCCTTGCCAGGCGAGAACAACACACCGTTCTTATGGAATACTTCGATCGCTTCCGGTGTGCTGGGCATGTTGGCACCTTCGGCCACGTACTTCACACCTTTCTTCACCAGATCGCGCGCGTTGGTATCGTTCAACTCGTTCTGCGTTGCGCAGGGCAGAGCCACATCAACCTTCTTGGCCACGTCCCAAACGCGCGCACCGCGCGTGAAGGTCGCGCCTCTGAATTTCTTCGCGTACTCCTCGATGCGGCCGCGCTTCACGTTCTTCAGTTCCATCAGCCACGCCAGCTTCTCGCCATCGATCCCGTTGGGGTCGAAGATCGCGCCATCGCTGTCGCTCGCGGTCACCACTTTTCCACCGAACTGTGTCGCTTTCTCAATGGCGTATTGCGCCACGTTGCCGCTGCCGCTCACCGCCACGGTCCGGCCTTTGAAGCTCATCTTGTTCCGCTTCATCATCTCCTCGGCGAAGTACACGCAACCGTAACCAGTGGCTTGCGGGCGGATCAGCGATCCACCCCAGCTGCGCCCTTTGCCGGTGAACACACCGGTGAATTCGTTGCGCAGGCGCTTATCCATGCCGTACATGAAACCGATCTCGCGCGCACCTACGCCGATGTCGCCCGCAGGCACATCGGTATCAGGGCCGATGTGGCGCCACAGTTCCGCCATGAAGCTCTGGCAGAAACGCATCACCTCCAGGTCGCTCTTGCCCTTCGGATCGAAATCGCTACCGCCCTTTCCACCGCCCATCGGCAGCGTGGTGAGGCTGTTCTTGAAGGTCTGCTCGAAGCCCAAGAACTTCAGGATGCTCAGGTTCACGCTCGGGTGAAAGCGGATGCCGCCCTTGTATGGGCCAATGGCGCTGTTGAACTCCACCCGGTAACCGCGGTTCACGCGTATACGGCCGGCATCATCAACCCAGGGTACACGGAAGAGGATGGTGCGCTCGGGTTCGATCATGCGCTCCAGCAGCGCGCGATCCCTGTACTTCGGGTTGCGCTCCATGAATGGGATCACCGTTTCGGCTACCTCATGCACCGCCTGCAGGAACTCAGGCTCGTTCGCATTGCGCTCCATGACGTATTGCATGAAGCCGTTCACCAGTTTTTCCGTGTTGTTGCTCGGAGCTTTTTTCGCCGGGGCCGTCTTTTTCCTGGCCGTTGCAGTTGCCATCGCGTGGATGTTGGTTGGAAATTGGGCGCGAAGGTAGGGGGGATAAAGTTGAAAGTTGAAGGTTGTATGTGGATGTTGGGGGCGTGCCACCGATCCGTCGGAGACCGCCGGATCGCTGTCAGGCTATCCGCTGCAACTCCTCACTCGGTCGTTCCTCCCTCGCTTGCGGGGTTTCCGCTCCTATCCTTCACGCGGCTGGCGCATGGCCAATGACATGCAGGACACTGCTGCGACCCCTCCGGGGTCGGATCGAACCTCCAACTTCCCTAATAGCTGTGACCCCTCCGGGGTCTGATCGCATGATCGGAGCGGCGTCCATATTTATCTGTACGTGTCCATCTGAGGATCACAATAAGAACTAGAACATACACGCACCATTTTTATCTCAAACCTCAGCAGGGTCTCACGGAGTGGACCCTGCTGCCATGAGATCTCGTAGCCGCAAGGTCCCTTCCTTCGTCAGGAGACCCAGCGGAGGTTTAAAAGGGGAACAAATAAGAACGAGAACCATTCTCCTTCTCCCAGATCTGCGTAAGTGGCGAAGCCGGAAAGCCCGGAGCCGGCGCTTTGGCAGGCGAGGACTTGCAGGCGAAGCCACGCCCCGGCAAAAGGTCGCCCAAAAGGATCCCATTGATCAGGAATTGTGTTCAATTGGGCTCAATGAGGAATTGGGATCAATCGAGCATATAAACCTTCCCAGGCAAGCTTTTCACCACGCCACTGAACTCAAGGTTCAACAGGATACTTGCAGCTTTCTGTTGCGAAATGTGGCTTTCTATGCACAGGTCATCGATCCCCACTTTGCCTTTCGCTTTTATGATGTCAACGAGCACCTGCTCTTCCGGTAACAACTCGGTGAACAACGATGCCTGCACGGGTTCCGGCTTTGCTTTCGGCAGCCATTCCATGAACCTGATCACATCTTTCGATGATGTTACCAGCATTGCCCGGTTCTGTTGGATGAGCCAGTTGCAGCCTTCGCTGCGCGGATCGCTCGGCCGGCCGGGATAGGCGAACACCTCGCGGTCGTAACTATTGGCGATATCGGCGGTGATGAGGCTGCCGCCTTTCGGGCCGCTCTCCACCACCACGGTGCAATCCGAGAGACCTGCGATCACCCGGTTCCGAGCCGGGAAATTGCCTGGTGCGAACGGGCTTCCGCTCGGCAGTTCGGTCACCAGTGCGCCGTCCTTCATCATCTCTTTCGCTGTACCCGCGTGTTCGCCGGGATAGAGCTTGTCCAGCCCGTGCGCCACGCAGCCGATCGTAGGCATGTCATGCTTCACGGCCGTGCGATGCGCCACGATATCGATCCCGTATGCGAGACCGCTTACGATCGTGGCGTTGATGCTTTTGAGGCCTTCCACCAGTTCGGTGCACAGCTTCTTTCCCTGCTCCGTGGGTGTGCGTGTACCTACGATCGAGACCATGTGCGCGGCGTTCAGATCGGCCGGTCCGCGGGCGTAGAGAAGCACGGGCGCATCCGGGCATTGTTTCAACCTTGCCGGAAATTCCTTGTCCAGATAAAAGAAGAGCCGCAGCTTGTGTTTTCGAACGTAGGCCAGTTCCTTTTCCGCTTCTTCCAGCACCTTCTTGTTGGTGATGCTCGCGATCAGTTTCGGGCCAACGCCGGGCACTTTTTCAAGCGTGTTCTTCAACTTTCGATCGGTGAAGATCGGGTCCACGCCACCGCAGTAGGCCACCAGGTTCCGCGCGTTGATCGGGCCGATCCCCTTGAGCATGGAAAGCGCTATCCGATGTATCCACGCCTGATCGTCCGCCTGCACTTCTTTCATTTTACTTTTACCCGCACCAATCACGTGAAGTTCCACGCGCTCTTTCACAAAGTTAGGCCGGTGCCCAGCCGCCTGCTTTGGTTGATCACTTCTCTTCTTTCGATCATCGGCCATGCACAGGATGCACGCCTCACCGGACGAGTCACCGATGCTGTTTCGAAAGAGGCGGTCATCGGCGCGAACGTGGTCTATGCGCCGGCAAAAGGCGTGGCCACTGATCTCGAAGGGAAATTCACGATCGCTCTGCCCGCGGGTGAATATTCGATCAACGTGAGCTTCGTCGGTTATGACACGTACACCACGTCGATCACTTTGGTGGCTGGCGAACCACGTGACCTGCAGATCGCTTTGCAACCATCGGCCACGCAACTGGATATGGTTGTGGTGACCGCAGGTCGTTTCGAGCAGCGCGTCGGTGAGGTCACACAATCGCTTAGTGTACTGCGGCCGGAGATCGTGCTGAACAAGAACGTTGTGACCATGGAGGATGCGGTGATCCAGGTGCCAGGTGTCATCGTTGTGGATGGTGAGCCGCAGATCCGTGCGGGCAGCGGTTTCAGCTACGGCGCTGGAAGCCGTGTGCAGATCCTGGTAGATGACATCCCGATCCTCGGCGGTGATATCGGCCGGCCTAACTGGACCTTTCTTCCACTGGAGAATCTGGAGCAGGTGGAAGTGATCAAAGGCGCATCATCGGTGCTTTATGGAAGTGCGGCGTTGAGCGGCGTGATCAATGTGCGCACAGCGTACCCGCGATCGGAGCCGCGCACACGCGTTACCATGTTCACCGGCATGTACGACGCACCCGGGCACGCGCCCGCTAAATGGTGGGACCAGAACAGCCCGATGATCAGCGGCGTGAACTTCTTCCATTCGCGGCAGGTCGGTCAGTTGGACCTGGTGCTCGGCGGAAATGCTTTTTCGGATGCGGGATACACGGGCCCGGAACCTATCGCGGCGGATTCCATTGCTGCGCATCCGTTGAGGCTTGGCCCGGGAGGTTATGACAACCACATCCGTTTCAACACCGGTCTGCGTTGGCGTAACAAGAAGATCGAAGGGTTGACCTACGGTGTGAATGCGAACGTGATGAAGAGCCGTAGCGCTGCGATCCTGATCTGGAACGATATCGATGAAGGATTATTTCGTCCGAAGGAAGGAACTGTTACGCGCACTCTGGGAGAGCAGTACTACATCGATCCGTTCATCAATTACACATTGAGGTCTGGGCAGAAACATTCGATCCGTACCCGCTTCCATCACCAGGATTTCGACAATGACAATGGGCAGGCGAACAGCAACAATGTGCAACATGCCGAGTACCAGTTCCAGCAGAAATTCGATCTGTTCGGTGACCTGGTCGTTACGGCGGGGGCTGTGTATCGCAACGTGATCAGTACAGCGGAGTTGTACGCAGGCGATGCAGATGGCGACGGCCGGAATTCGGCGCTCAACACCGCGGGTTACCTGCAGATCGATAAACGCCTGCTTGATCGGATCTCGATCTCAGGCGGTGTACGGTATGAGGATTTCAAAGTGAATGATGATGAAGCATCACAACCCGTATTCCGCGCTGGTGCTACATGGCAGGCGCTGAAGGCGACCTTCCTTCGCGTGAGCTATGGACAGGGTTTCCGTTTCCCAACGATCGGCGAGCGCTTCATCAGTACAAGTGTCGGCGCGTTGAAGATCTTCCCGAATGCGGATCTGCGACCCGAGACCAGCACCAACATCGAAGGCGGTATCAAGCAGGGATTCAAGCTTGGGGGATTTGAAGGATACCTTGATGCTGTCTACTTTCAGCAGGAATATGAGGATTATGTGGAATTTACTTTTGGCCAATGGAAAACGTTCACAGTAGCCAGTGCGATCGCTGATTTTTATGGGTTGGGTTTCAAAAGCGTGAATACCGGAAATGCCCGCGTTACTGGTTATGAGCTCGAGTTGGCTGGCCGTGGAAAGATCGGAGCCGTCGAAGTGATGGCCCTGATGGGTTACACTGCCACAGAGCCGGTGACCACCACGCCGGAACGTGTATACGCGCAACCTGTTCCGGGGCCAGTATTTCCTGGTCAAACAGAACCGTTGATCATCGTTCCAGCTTCCTCTTACCAGAACACCAGTTATGATCCTAGCGGGAATATTCTGAAATTCCGAGTGCAGAACATGTTCCGCAGTGATGTCCAGATCATATACAAGAAAGTGTTCACTGGTTTCAGTCTGCGTTACAACAGTCACGTAAGGAACATCGATAAGGTATTCGTAGATCTGGATGAGTCCACTAATCCTGCGATAAGCCTTACCACCGGTGTTTCCGAATGGATGAAGACCCATACCACCGGCGATACGATCATTGATGCACGGATAGGAGCCCAGATCTCAGATACGGTGCGCCTCACCTTCATCGTGAACAATCTCACCAACGAGGTCTATTCGATCCGCCCGCTTTCGATCGAAGCGCCGCGGAATTTCCAGGTGCAGATGATGGTGAACTTATGAGGATCATCGGGATCATTCCAGCGCGATACGCGAGCACCCGGCTTCCCGGAAAACCGTTGGTGGACATCGGCGGAAAGAGCATGATCCAACGCGTGGTGGAACAAGCCCAACGATCGAAGTCCTTGTCCAAAGTGATCGTCGCCACCGATGATCCGCGCATCCTTGATCACGTTACCTTGTTCGGCGCAGAAGCCGTTATGACCCGCGAGGATCACACCAGCGGGACAGATCGATGTTTCGAAGCACTTTCGATCCTCGGTCGCGAGAATTTCGATGCGGTTGTGAACGTGCAGGGCGATGAGCCCTTCATTGAACCCGCACAGATCGATGAGTTGTGCGAAGC
>JAEZAU010000219.1 GCA_023430325.1 Bacteroidota bacterium
AGCAACCTCGACGACTTCACGATCGATGTGGTGGGTGATGTGCCTTTCTGTTCCAACGGACCGATCACGCTGGAAGCTCCTTCGGTCTTCGCTGACTTCGATTGGAGCAATGGTGAGAGCGGAAGCAGTTCGATCCAATTCGCGGGGGAAGGTCCCATCAGCGTGATCGGCTACAACGCATCGCATTGCGCGGCACGGAGCGATACGCTCACCTTCGAAGTGCTTCAAGCCCCCGGGACACCAGTGATCACAGTGGACCAGTTCACTCTTACGAGCAGCGAGGCCTTCAGTTACCAGTGGTATTTCAACGGAACGCCGATCGATGGTGCGGACATGCAGGTGTACACTGCAACGCAGAACGGTAATTACAGCGTGATGGTGGGTGCGCCGAACGGTTGCAGCAGCATGAGCGATCCGGTGGCCGTGATCATCACATCGATCGGAGATGCCGTATTTGCAGGATCGGCGATCTGGCCTTCACCAGCACGGGATATGTTGAACGTGCGTATCGAGGCGAACGGTGGTGGACTGCGGATCATCGACGCACAGGGCAAGATCGTGAAGGAGATCACCGATCTTACGAAAGGTGTGCTCCAGATCCCGATCGATGATCTGAAGGCCGGAACGTACCAGGTGATCGCGGGCGGTGCGGCCTATCGGTTCGTCAAGCTGCCCTGATCGATCTCGTCATCATCGAGCTCTGCTTCCAGGGGCGCGTAATAGCTCTTCAACTGCTTCTTCAATTGCGTGAAGCGGATGAGGCCTATTATGGCAAAGATGGAAGCGAGCGCAAGGGCCACTATGCCGATCCATTGAAGGTTAGCGGTACCGTGCAGTTCCATCAAGGCAAGGCCGCCAACGATCAGGTAGAGCGCCGAACGTATATAGGCCATGAACGTACGTTCGTTCGCCAGGCGGGTGCGTTCCAACGCCAGGTGATCGCGGAGAATGAGCTTGTCTCGGTTGGTGAAAGGCCTGCCGGTCTGCAGAAGCTGCTTTATCCGTTCGCTTGCCGGTAGCATGGATCGAAATTAGGACCTCACGAGCGGGCGGTCAACGGACCAGGATCACGTGACCGGCCTTCGACACTTCAGAAGTGGGCTCACACGGATCGCGCATCTGCATGGTGTAGATATAAACGCCGTTGGGCATTTCCGATCCGTTCCATTTCATCTGGGGGTCCTTCGTACTCCACAGGTCGGTACCCCATCTATCGAACAAACGCAATTCATAACCGAGTTCGGGAACATCCACCGGGCCGGGCCATTCATCGTTGATGCCATCGTCATTCGGCGAGAAGGCAGTTGGGAGGAAGAGCGTGGGCTCGGTGCGCACGTCCACCGTTACATCCGCCGAATCATTGCAATTGTTGATCTGTGTGGAATGGAAGACATAATCATACACCCTGTAGCGTTCATGATCCCACAGGAAGGAGATGCTGCACTCATTGGTGACCAGGCTGTCACCGATGAAGAAGGCACATGAATCCGCATCGCTGGCCAGATCGACCATGACCACGGGTGAACAGGGGATCTGTTGCACGGTGAAGTTCGCCGGTTTGATCGGATGGATGTAGATGCTGTCCTGCAAAGGCGCACTTCCGCAACCGAATTGATAGAAACCCTGCAGGGAGATGGGGCGCCAGAAGGGCTGTGCGAAACTGACGGTCTGTAGGCTGTCATAGCCGACCGAACCACCATCCCAACGCCATTCGATGGAATCGGCATCGGTCTCTGCCACTTCCACGGTGAAGATGGCGTTCTGGCACATGCTGTCCGGTGCTGCGAAGAGCACGGTAGGTGCAGGCAGTTGCGTGAGCGTTAACTCTCCGGACGCTTCGCAACCGCTGCTGGTATCGATCGCGGTCACCTCCACCAGACCTTCCAAACCGGGAGTCACTTGCAATGAACTTGTCACATCACCGGTGCTCCATTCATAAAGGTCCGGCTGGAAACCGAACTCCATTTCAAGAGTGAGCAACGGCGGATCGCCGGGACAATAATCGGCGGTGCCTTCGATCACCACATCCGGATCTCCCAACAACGTCCAGACCTCTGAATCGCAAGCGCTCCCTGGATCTTCGATGTGTACGCCGTAAGGTCCTGCACCCAGACCGGTGATGGTATTATCAGTGAGCGATGGATCATGCCACCAGAACCAGGTATTGTTCAACCCGGGGTTGAGGTTGAAGGTGATCGCACCGTCCGAAAGGCCGGCACAACTGATGTGGGTCACGGTGAAAGTTCCCAGCGGCGGTACCACGGGATCAAGGACGATGGCATCGATGTACGAAATGCAGCCGGACGTATCGGTGACGATCACGGGATACAGGCCTGCGGCCAGATCGGTGGCGGCAGGTCCGTTCAACCCGGGATCGTGGTCCCATATGTAGGTGTATTGACCGGGAGCGCCCACAATGGTCAATGAACCATCGGCATCTCCCGGGCAGGTGGGAGATACCGCCTCGAAATCCACATTACACGGATCTTGCGCCAGGACCTGGAAGGAAGCAAGAAGGACCGGTACGGCCGCCATGAACGATCGGGACCGGTCCCGAAAAAGATTGATCATTGAGGCCATTTCTTCGCAGGATCGCGCAAAGCAACGGCTTTTTTCCTTACCAGTGGCCCCGTTCATCGTTGTGGAATGATGATAACAAGGTCCGATCGGGTCATTGAAAGGTCGGCCCCGATCAGGCACATCTGGAGGCAGGAGAATGATATTACTTCAACAGGGTCACATGGCCACGCATTTCCTTGCGTGTTTGTGTATCCTGTATCTCATACGTTATCCGGTAGGCGTACACACCCTCCTTGAGGATCTCACCGCCGTTCTTGAATCCGCCATTCCAGCCTTCTGCCGGATCGGTGGTCTGGTAAACGATCTGCCCCCAACGATCGAAGACCATCATTTCGAAATCGGTGATCACCGGAATGTTCCAGTTCATGAAGAACTTGTCGTTGAGGCCGTCACCATCGGGTGTGAAGGTGTTGGGCACGTAAACGAAGAGCACATCCTCGATCTCCACCAGGTGACAGATGGTATCTGAACACATGTTCTCGTTGTAGGCGATGAGGCACACATTGTAGAACGCCGGATCATGCTCATCGAAACGGAACGAAAGCTGTGTGTCCGTGCTTTCCAACAACCCTGCGATATCCCAGAGATAGGTGTTCGCGTTCTCCGAAGTGTTCAGGAAGTGTACCACCGGGTTGTCCACATTGGCGTTCTCGGGTCCCCATTGGAAATTGGCGATCACAGGAGGCGGACCGGTAACGGCGATCTGCCCGCTGCCTATGCAGCCGATGGCATCGCGGATCAGGATCGGATACATGCCTTCACAGGCTTGTGGTAATGTGTTGGCAGTGGTCCATTGTGCACCGTTATTGAAGCTGTATTCCACGGCCTCGGGATCGTAGACCTCCACCTGTCCATCGCAGAAACCGGAACAGGTCACCGGCAATGTGGCCAGCGAATCGATCTCAAGCAGGATCGGTTCATCGATCACCACGGTAATGGTATCGCCGCACTGATTGTCATCGTAGACCATGAATTCGTAAGAGCCTGCGCAGAGACCCTCTACCGCCGAAGTATCGGCTCCGGTGGACCAGAGATAGGTGTAACCAGCTGCGGCATTGCCACCGGTCACCTGCACCTGGGCATCCCCGTCGCAATAAGAAAAGCAGAGAGCATCGGTAGTGGTCACATCGAAGACGAACGGATCGGTAACGGTCTTCTGCACACTATCGACAAGGTTGCAGAACGCATTGTCGTTCTCTATCCAGTAGAACCAGTGGGTGCCGCCGCTTCCGGGTGGCAGGGTCGCCATGGTCTGGGGGTTGTACACGTCTAGGAACACGGTGCCGGGGGGGCCGTACCATTGGCCAACACCTGTATTGCCGGGCGTGGCCTCAAGGCCGATGGTAAGATCGCAGGAGTAGGAGTATTCGCCCGCATCGGCAATGCCGCAGCAGGTGGGGTCTGATGCCGGGATGATCGTGATGTCAAGTTCGGCGGTGGCCACGCAACCGGCAGCGCTTGAAACGGTGTACGTATAGATGCCCGAAGCTCCCGTCATGGGATCGAAATTCGCCGGTACCGGGGCACCGCTCAAGGTCCATGTGCCATTGGCGTCCGGCGTACCGTTCAAGGAATCGGTGAGCAGGAATGCAGGTTCGTTCGCACAGATGGTGAAGGCATTGTTCTCTCCGGCATCGATAGAGGGATCTGGTGCCACCAGCACGGAATCCATGACCGCACATTCAGGATGACCGGGCGGATAGGCTGAAAGATAGAACCAGGTGGGTTGTGTAACGAAGACGTTCGTTGTTGGGCTGCTAGGATCATCGAGCCCGGTGATCGGCGTCCATTCGAATGTCTGCTGGGCTATGCCGTTGCAGCTGGCCACACCACTCCAGGAAACACCTGAAGGCGGACCTTGTGGTGATTGATAGACAATGGTGCCGGCGTCATCGTACAGGATGAAGCTGTTCTCCCCGTTCCAGAACGTTCCTTCTGTGAAAGTGAGCGTTACCGTAGCCCCGTTGGGAACATTGAACGTCTGTGTCTGTGTGGTCGGCCCGGGTATGTTGCTATAGTTGGTCACCGTTCCGTTCACGTTCACCGCCAGCGTTGCACCACCGTTCCAGCCATCACCGAAACTGTCGATAAGGTCCAGCGACCAATCGCAGCTGGCCGGTGCTCCTATGACCTCCCCGGCCATCGGCTCCGGATCATTGCACAGGACGATATTGGGGCCGGCATCCACCTCCACTGGAGTAGCTACCGTAACGGTGACCGTGGTGTCATACGTGCAACCGAAATTGTCGATCACCGTGAACGTGTAATCGTAATCGCCCGGCGCGTTCGGTGTTGCCGTGGCCACCAAGGGGTTGGTCGGGTCCAACACCATCGCTGGTCCTGTCCAGTAGGCCGAATCTGAAGTGGTGACCCCGGGTACGGGCGTGAACTGGGTGACCGCCGGAATAATGGATGGATCGAAGTTCAACGACCAGGAGCAGATGAACCCATTATCAGCTCCCCACAGATCGGTGGATGTGAATGTCCATGTGCCGTTCAAAGGGCAACCTACGAGGTTGGAGAATGGTTGCACGGAGCTGTAAGTACCGGGAATGAGCGAATTGTTCGGGGGCGAGCCGCCCTGCATCGTCTGTCCGGCGGCTACGGCCTGCACCCAGGTGCCGTTGGTGGCCGTGGGGCTGAAACAATATTCCCAACATTCTCCGGCGATCGGGTTCGCATTACTATCGCCATCATTGGCGCCGCCCAGATAGGTGCCACCACCGCCTTGCTGGTGAAGGATTATGCTCTGGCCGCTCGGACAGGTCACCGTAAGCACGAAATCACCCATGAAGGAATGTTCCATGCTCACGCAGATGGACAGCAGATCATCAACGCTGGTCAAGGATTGGCCGGGTTCGAATTGGGTGAAATCCAGATCGCTGGTGAACGGAATGCCGATATCATCGGGCAGGTATACGCCATCGCCGAAGTTGGCATCGGGTATGCCGGTCCAGGTAACTGGCGTTACCACAGCTGAAAGATCCACCGTGGCGCCCAGGCAGGTCTCCTGGCTTTCTACCGTACCCTGGAAGCTGGGCGTGGTGCTCACCAACACCTGAAGGTCCACCACGTTGGAATTCACACAATCATTGTCATCGATCAGGTTCAGCTGAACGATGTATTCACCAGGCACATCGAACGAATGGGATGCGGTGGGACCTGTTGCCGTGGTGCCATCATCAAAATCCCACGTATAGCTTACGATGTTGAAGCCTGTCGCGGCAAAAGATGCAGTTCCATCGAATTCGAGCACTTCACCCTGGCACACCAGCGCGGGAGGCGGATCGACCAGCACTCCACCATTTTCGCTCATGGAAGCAACGGCTGTTGGCCGTTCGCATGGCGTGAAGCAACTGATGGCGGCCGCGAAATTGCCCGTACCGGTGCCATTGGAAATGAACTGTACGGTAAGACATCCCGTACTGTTGAAGGTGGTGGCCGATGAGATGAGGCCTTGAAGCGCTGTTCCCGTGTATTCACCCAGGGATGTGGCCGCGTTGGAATCACCATCCCAGATCCTTATCCGATCGATGGTGGCCACAGGCGTTCCGGCCGTGCTGAGGTTGAACACCACCCAGTTCAACGAGATCGCATCACCCGGAATGTCAGGACAGATCACCACCGTGAAATTCTCACTGTTGCCATAATCCCCTGCCGGACCGCCCGAATCTTCAAGAACTCCTGCACACGTGGTGATGCTGCCGGCCGTTATACTGAACTGCTGGGCTGAGGCGTTCATCCCTGTCAGCACGATCAAGATCGGCAGAATGGCGAGCCTGAGCGTGAAGTGAAGGTGATATGGGGCGATGGATGAGGAAATGGTCATTGGCCGCGTTCGGTGCGTAGTGGTGTAACGCCTGAATACTTGAGCTTCACCTGCTTCTATGATGCATTGGATGGCGCGCAGGTTGCCTGAAGCAAAAATAAGAGGCCCGGTTGATGCCGGGCCCGCTTTTCGCAATGTTTTCCAACAGGATCAGCGTACAAGCGAAACGCTGCCCGTATAAGTACCGCCCAAACGGTCGCCATCCTTCATTTCCACCAGCCACACGTAATCGCCCGGCGCACAGACCTCACCCTTGTTCCCGATCTTGCCGTTCCAGGGGCGCTGCGCATCGGTCGTTTCATAGATGGGTTCGCCGTTCCTGGAGTAGATCGTCATGTGGAAACGGGCGCCCAGGGTCTTCAAGGCCTCGGGAATGAAAGTGTCCTCGAAACCGTTGCCATCAGGGCTGAAGCCGGAAGGTGCCAGCAGGTTGTAATCATTGTCCACAACGATGGTGCGCTCAGTGCGATCTACACACCCTTTGCCGTTGATCACCGTAAGCTGGACCTGGTAGGTCCCCTTCTTCTTGTAGACATGATCAGGATGTGCGATCTCCGAGCTGCTGCCATCCCCAAAATCCCACTCGTATTTGCTTCCGCCGTTGCTGCGGTTCTCGAAGTGTACATAAGGGACCAGCCCATCATATTCCTGTTTCACGAACTTGAAGCTCGCATCAGGTGCTTCATGGATCACGATGCGATCGGAAGCCGGTTTGTTGCGGATGGAACCACCACCCATTGAAGAGTGCGAAAGCATGACCTCGAACGTACCGGCCTTGGAATAGGTATGCGTGGGCGCCGGCTTGTTGGAGAAGTTGCCATCCCCGAAATTCCAGAGATGCATGCCGCCTTCCGGAAGATTGTCCGCCGAGAAATCTATCGTGGTGCCCGGGCAGCCCTCAGTGATGGTGGACTTGATGGCGATCGCCTTATTGGCGGCCTTCGATGCTGTATCATCTCCAGCCACCGGCTTTACCTCGTCAGTGCTCTTTGCAACGCTTTTTTCAATGGATGGCGATGAAGTCTTCACTGCAGCCTTACTGCTGTTGGATCGATCGGATGCCTTGCTCGTCCTTTCTGCCACTTCCGTATCAGCAAGATCGCCGGCCTCATCTGTGGAAGCTGTTATCGTGGCCTCCTCAATATCATCGGAGATCAAGGGGGCATTGGCAGCATTGCCATCACCCTTATCCTTATCGTCATCCTCCATGACCATGGCTACGGAGGCCCCATTGCCATTCCCTGGCTTATCGGACATGAGCACATAGACCGTGGTGGCCACGGTGATGGCCCCACCAAGGAACAGGGCGTACAACCCTGCTGAGGCGGTCCAGCTGTAGGACTTCTGGCCATCGAGCCTTTTTTCCAACTGGGCCCAGTCGGTGGAGTTGTAGGGGACCTCGTAATGCTCCAAGGCCTCCTTCAACGATCTTTCAAACGCATCCGCTCCCTTCATCTTCGTCGTTATTCATTAACGGAGCCTGCGCTCCTTGGTAAGCAGTTTTTTCAGATTCGACTTTGCCTTGGCCAGATTGCTTTTGGAGGTGCCGATGTTGATGCCCAACAGATCGGCTATCTCCTTATGTGTCATCTCCTCGAACACATACAGATTGAACACCGTGCGGTACGCTGGCGTCAGTTTCTGCATGGCATTGATCACATCGGCGGGCTTGAAGTCCAGTTCTTCATCCGGTCCTTCCTCCGCATGAATGTCCTCCTCATCGCTATCGCCGAAATCCTCGATGGAGCGTTCTTCACCCAACAGCAGGTAGGCGTTCTTGGCGCGGCGGAAGTGATCGATGGCGGTGTTCACCATGATGCGGCGGATCCAACCTTCGAAACTGCCCTGCTGGTTGAACTTGTCCATACTGCCGAACACCTTTATGAACCCGTCCTGCAGGATATCCTTGGCCTGGTCGGTGTTCTTGGTGTAGCGAAGGCAGACGGTCATCATTTTGCCGTAAAAGATCTCATACACACGCTGTTGCGCACGGCGTTCCCCTTTCAGGCATCCATCGATCAGCTCGTTGAATACCTTCTCTGGGCCTTCCATGTTCATCCACGTTACCGTGAGACGGGGATTGCCCGGTGGGGTTGCCGCAGGTTCAGCCAATTGCCTTCTGCTATGTGCCGACAAGATAGTCATACACAAGGTCAAGACGCAAAGGGCTGAAAAAGGATGCCTGTGCCAGCACAAAAAACCGATGGAACGGGAAAAGGCAGGGATGAAGCGGGGAGCGGGAGAGAAGTCATGAGTCCTGAGTCTTGAGTCGGAAGTCCTGTTCGAAGCTTTTGGGCGTGCCCCTGCGGGTCAGGCTATCCGCTATACTCCTCGCTGCGCTGCGGGGTGCCGCTCCTATCCTTCACGCGCTTCGCATGGCCAAGTGATCGCATTCACCATTCATATTCAACATTCAACCCTCATTATTCGCCTGCGGGATCTGCGTAAGTGGCGCAGCCGGAAACCCCGCAAGCGAGCGGAGCGAGTGCGGAGTTGCAGGCGAAGACACGCCCTGACAGGAATGCGCCCAATAAAGCAGTGAATAGTGAATGGTGAATAGTGAATGGATAGTCACCAAAGACCAGTCACCAGTCACCAGTCACAAGGCCACAAAGACCAGTCACCCACGCGTCCCCTAACTTCGTCCCCCATAAACGATCAATCCCCCTGTTAGAGATGAAAGTCACCGTGGTAGGAGCAGGCAATGTTGGCGCCACCTGTGCCGATGCCGTTGCCCGTTGGGAACTCGCCAATGAAGTGGTGCTCCTTGACATAAAGGAAGGTTTCGCCGAGGGCAAGGCCCTGGACATCTGGCAGACCTCGCCGATCAACCTCTTTGATTCGCGCATCACCGGATCGACCAACGATTACAGCAAGACCAAGGGCAGCGATGTGGTGGTGATCACCAGCGGCCTGCCGCGCAAGCCAGGCATGAGCCGCGATGATCTGATCGCGACCAATGCCAACATCGTGAAGAGCGTTACGGAGAACATCGTGAAGCATTCGCCGGATGCGATCATCATAGTGGTGAGCAATCCGCTGGATGTGATGACCTATTGCGCATACATTACGGCGAACCTGCCCGCGAACAAGGTGTTCGGCATGGCCGGCATACTGGATACCGCGCGTTACCGCGCATTCCTGGCCGAAGCGCTTAATGTGAGCCCCAAGGACATACAGGCGGTGCTGATGGGTGGCCACGGCGATACCATGGTGCCACTGCCACGCTACACGACAGTTGGCGGTATCCCGGTGACCGAACTGATCGAGAAGGACAAGCTCGATGCGATCGTAGAGCGTACGAAGAAAGGTGGGGGAGAGATCGTGAACCTGCTCGGCACGAGCGCATGGTACGCACCCGGCACCGCTGCTGCACAAATGGTGGAATCCATCGTGCGCGACCAGAAGCGAGTGTTCCCCTGCTGCGTGTGGTTGGAAGGCCAGTACGGCCTCGACAAGATCTACATGGGCGCACCGGTGATCCTGGGCCGCAACGGCGTGGAGAAGATCATTGAGCTGAAGCTGAACAAGGAGGAAATGGAACTGGTGAACGCCAGTGCCAAAGCGGTGAAGGAGGTGATGGACGTGCTCGATAACATGAGCAAGGTGACCGCCTGATCAGATCGAAATGGAATAATGAAAATGGGCGCCGATCGGCGCCCATTTTTTGTGCATGATGTTGATCCGTTCAGCGGATCACGATCGTACGATGTGTTGCCGGCATCGCAGGATCATCGCTGCGAACGATGTATGCGCCTGCTTCGATCCCATCCAATGAAAGGAACGTGCGCATTCCATCGATCGGGACCTGTTCTACGATCTGTCCAAGTCCATTCACCAGTTGCCAATTGGCTTTGCCGCCGATCGGTTCTTTCAGAGTGATCAGGAGTTGATCGGTGGCTGGGTTCGGGGAGACGGTGAACATTTCTGCCAGCGGCTTTTCTGTGATCTCTCCCGTGCTGATGTTTGGATCGCTGCTCCAATAAGAAAGGCCACCGCGGGCATTGCCGATCACCATGTCGTGCATGCCATCATTATTGAAGTCGTGCAATAGCAGGGCTGTACGATGACCTTCGTAGATATCCAGGTAGGTTGAATCGATCAATGACCATGCACCCGCCAGGTTCCCATCGATCCCACCGTAATGGTAGATCCATCCTGATTCCGATCCAAGAAGGATCTCTTTCCCGCCATCGCTGTTCTCAAAGAGGAAAGGCGTGGAGTGGCCCGTGATGTTCCACCATTCCACCGTGCTTACTTCACCCAGGTTCTCGGTGATCAAGGTCCATTGAGGGGTGGTGGCCGTACCTGTGTTGCGGTAGTAATTGAGGTTGCCGTTGCGTTCACCGATCACCAGATCGAGCAGTCCATCTTCATCAAGGTCATATAACTGTGGCGCCGCGTACTGGCCCACATCGAGGATCTGCCCCGATGCATCAAGAATGTTCGCCTGTATCAACTGGAATTGTGCGATCGGCCCGGTCGCATTGTTGCGGAAGAAGTGGAGCCTGCCCTGCAGATCGCCGATGTACATGTCCTTGTCGCCATCGCCATCAATATCACCGAAAGCCGGATACATGCTCTGCATCTGAAGGGATGAGAGGCCCATGTGATCGGAAGCAACTAGATCAAAGGCCGGCGAATCCATGGTGCCAACGTTCCGGAATAGGGCGAATTGTCCTTGATAGATGTTGCCGGGCATGAAGTAGCCGTGGTTGGCCACGATGATGTCCATAAGCCCATCGCCATTCTCATCGAAGGGCACCGGATAAGCACCTTCACCCAGATCGATCATCTTGTTCTGCAGAACGTTCTCCATCTGGAAGTCGAACTGCGGATGATCGTTGGTGTTGGTGTTCTTATAGAACCACATGCTTCGGAAATTCTGCGCGAGCGATGTGGTGTTCGGGCTGGCGACAAGATCCTTCAGGCCATCATTGTCCACATCCACATAGAAAGCACCGGGGAAGATCGGCAGGTCAACGGATAGATCATAACTTGGGAAGAGCGTGTCCTCGGCGGTCATCAATGAAGATGTGATCGTTCCGCCGTTGTAGAGACCCACCAGGTTGTTGAATGAAATATCCCCGAGAAGAAGATCCTTCGTACCGCTGCCATCAAGGTCTATCGAAAGCAGGCTGCTTCCGGCGTGGGCCCGATCGCCGGCCGGCTCAATGAAGACCGGCCGGCCGGGTTCTGCAGGCATTTCCGGCGCTGGCACGTTGAAGGAACATGGCACGTTGAGCGAGACCGAATTGTTGCTGAAATTCTCTGCGAAAAAGCCCCAGCACTTGTTCTTCACTTCATAGATCAGGCTGTCGCAGTGCCCATATGTCTCCTGGCTCAGGTTCTTGTGGTATTCCACGTACGATCCGAGTAGACTGAAGGTGAGCACATCCATGTCGCCGTCACTGTCCACATCGGTGAATGCGGGAAGATCCACCTGTGAGATGTACAGATTGGCGATGACGGGGTTGCCGTTGGATGATACGTAATTGGAATTCACCCTGAAGGTGGTCATCTCGAATGAAAGCTGCCCGCCTTCGCTGGTGTTCCGGTAAACGGAAAAGCCCGCTTGTGAATAGGACATGATATCCTCCTTGCCATCGCAGTTGTAATCGTAGAGCAACGCCCAGTCGTGCAATTGTTTGAACGGATACACATCATCGAACTGGCGTGTCACTGAATAGGTGCCCAAGCCCGGTCCGCCATTGTTGAGCAGGGTGATCACCTTGTTGCCAGCGCGATCGAACAGCAAAAGGTCCTTGATGCCATCACCATCCAGATCGATGCTTCCCATTTGGATCGAATTGGCACCACCGGCCCAGGCCAGATGCAACGGAGCGCCCTGCTCGGTTACCGGTATGGTGGGATCGAAGTACAGGCTCTGTTGGGCGAGCACACTGCAGGGTAACAGCAGGAAGAAAAGAGGTTTCATGGCCGGAGGATGAACAAAGATCCTACAAAGAAGACCACATTGGTGCCCCAAACGTTGTTCAACATTGAGCAGCCGGTGGTGACCGGCTGTTTTCCCAGTGTGATCATATACTTCCGGACGGCCTCCGGGCAATGGGTGTAACGTCTATATTTGCGGCCATTTTCCACCACTGAACCCACCTGTCATGCAGAATAGAGGCGCGCTTTGGATCTTCACCATCCTGTTGGCGCTCGCGTGCGTTTACCAGCTTTCTTTTTCCATTTTCACCGGAAAGCTGGAGCGCAAGGCCCGTGTAGAGGCTGAAATGAAGGCCGATTCCGTGATCGCCGCCACTGGAGATGCCTCTTTGGACAGGGAGAACCTGGTGATCGAATATGAGAACCAGTACCTGCGCGCACATTCTGAAGAGAAGGTCTACCCGATCCTTGGTTACACATATGGTGAAGCGAAGGAGAAAGAGATAAACCTGGGCCTCGATCTCAAGGGTGGCATGGCCGTTACGCTGGAAGTGAGCATTCCGGAGCTGGTGATGAACCTCAGCGAGAACAACCAGGATCCCGCTTTCCAGACGGCAATGAAGAACGCGTTGGATCGCCAGCGTACCAGCAACCAGGATTTCATCACCCTCTTCGGTGAGGAATATGAGAAGATCCCTGAACGCGGCCCTCTTTCGGCCATCTTCTTCACGCCGGATCGAAAGGATATGTTCGATCGGGAAGGCAGTGATGCCGATTACCTCGCAGCCTTGCGTCGTGAGGCGGAGACCGCATTGAACAATACCGAACGCATCCTTCGCACCAGGATCGATAAGTTCGGGGTGGCACAGCCAAGCATCCAGAAGCAGCAGTTCACCGGCCGCATCCAGATCGAACTGCCCGGGGTGAAGGACAAGGAGCGGGTGCGCCGCGTACTGCAGAGCACCGCGAACCTGGAATTCTGGGAGACCTACGAGAACACGGATGTCTATCCCATGTTGGAGGAGGCCAACAGCCGCCTCGCCGCCAAACTTGGCCTCGTTACAGATACAGCATCTACCGAGCCGACCGAAGTAACACCTGTTGATACCACTTCGGCGACAGCCGTTGCGGAGGAACCTGCTTCCATTGATACCAATGCGGTAGCGGCGGCGGCTCCTGATACTACCGCCGGGGATACCACGGTCACCGACACCACCACCCAGGAAGTCGATGACGAAGAGGTGCGTCGCAAGAATCCGCTCTTCGCTGTCTTGAACCCGTCCATCTTCCAAGGTACCGGCGGTCAATACAATCTGGCGCAGGGACCCGTAGTGGGCAGTGCGCGTGTAAGCGATACCGCCGCTGTGAACCGCTACCTGGATGATGAGGCCGTGCGTGGCGCTCTTGCTCAGGATGTGAAGCTGGCCTGGGGCGCGAAGCCCGATGTGCGCGAGATCAATGGTGAGAACATCGCCTTCCTGAACCTCTATGCGTTGAAGGTCCCACGCGGCGGCAAGCCGAAACTTGATGGCAGCACCATCGTGAACGCAGCCCAGGATTTCGATATGAAGGGCGATGTGGAGGTGAACATGCAGATGAACGCCGAAGGTGCCCAGATCTGGAAAGTGATGACCGGTGACAACGTCGGCAGATCGATCGCGATCGTGCTGGATGAGCTGGTGTATAGCGCGCCCGTGGTGCAGAACGAGATCGCCGGCGGCCGCAGTAGCATCAGCATGGGCACCGGTGACATGAACAGCAAGATAACGGAGGCCGATGACCTGGCGAACATCCTCAAGGCCGGTGCACTTCCTGCTCCCGCACGCATCATCGACGAGACCGTGGTAGGTCCGTCACTGGGTGAAGAGAACATCAACATGGGCATGATGTCCTTCGCGATCGCCCTGGTGCTGGTAATGGTGTACATGATCCTGTACTACGCCAATGCCGGTTGGATAGCCGATCTGGCCCTGTTCGTGAACCTTTTCGTTTTGATCGGATCGCTGGCTTCACTGCAGGCCGCATTAACACTGCCGGGAATCGCGGGTATCGTGCTCACCATGGGTATGGCGGTTGATGCCAACGTACTCATCTATGAAAGGATCCGTGAGGAACTGCGGCATGGCAAGATGCTAAAGAGCGCGGTGGACCTTGGTTACAAAGGTGCCATGTCAGCGATCATCGACTCCAACGTCACCACATTGATCACTGCAGTGATCCTTTATCTCTTCGGCTCTGGCCCGATCCGTGGTTTCGCCACTACTCTTGGTCTGGGTATCCTCACTTCGTTATTCACAGCCTTGTTCCTCTCGCGCATGATCATCACCGCGCGTCTGGAGAAGGGAAAGCCGTTCAGGGTGTGGAACAACTGGAGCCGAAACATCTTCGTGAACGCGAATTATGATTTCATGAGCCGCCGCAAGCTGTTCTATGGCATCAGCGGCCTGATCATAGCTGCCGGTCTGGTATCCATGTTCACCAACAAGTTCAACTGGGGCGTTGATTTCAGTGGTGGCCGCAGCTATGTGGTGAAGTTCGATCGCGAGCACCGCGTAGATGATGTGCGCAACGTGCTGGCCGAGAGGTTCGTAACGGAGACCGGCGAGCAAAGCATACCCGCAGTGAAGACGTATGGTGGCAGCCGCCAGATGCAGATAACGACGAACTATCTGGTGAACGAGCGGGGAACGGACGCCGATGTAGTTGTTGACCAGAAATTGACCGAAGGGCTCAATTCGCTCGGTGGTACCCACGAGATCACCGCGCAGCGTAAAGTGGATCCTACGATCAGCGATGATATCAAGACCTCGGCAGCGACCGCACTCGGTCTGGCATTGTTGTTCATCTTCTTCTATATCGCCGTACGCTTCGGCAACTGGCAATTCGGCTTAGGCGGTCTCATCTCCCTGGCACACGATGCGTTCGTGATGCTGGCCCTGTATTCCCTGCTCTGGAAAGTGATGCCGTTCTCCATGGAGATCGATGAAGCGTTCATAGCGGCGATCCTTACGGTGATCGGTTATTCCATCAACGATACCGTGATCGTGTTCGACCGTATCCGTGAATACCTGCGTGATCATAAGCGTGAACCGATCGACGTGGTGGTGAACAAGGGTATTAACTCCACGCTTGCCCGAACGATGAACACTTCGCTCACGACCATTCTTGTGCTCGTGGTCATCTTCGCACTCGGTGGTACGGCCATCAAGGGCTTCATATTCGCGCTGTTGGTGGGTATTGTCGCCGGTACCTATTCTTCCATCTTCATAGCCAGCTCCGTGGTGGTGGACCTGATCAAGCGCAAGGAGATCTCAGCGCCCAAACAGCAGGTTGCTCGTGGCGCGGCCATCAGCGCAGCACGTTGATCGGAGCATTGCGTTGAATACTGGATGGCCGGGGCTTCAATCGAAGCCCCGGCCATCTTATATTGTCGCGATTAGTATTCATGTATTTCACCGTAGAATTCGCCCTCCTCACCCTTTCGATCCTGTTCTTTCTGAGCATTCTAGCTGGAAAGGCCGGGTCCCGGTTCGGGGTACCTGCACTTCTGTTGTTCCTTACTGTGGGCATGCTCTTCGGAAGTGATGGGCTGGGTATCCCTTTTGACAATATTCCCCTAGCCCAGGCGATCGGCACCATAGCGCTCTGCATCATCCTCTTCTCAGGTGGAATGGATACCAACATCGAAGATGTAAGGCCGGTACTCGTGCAAGGTGTCGTTCTGGCCACCGTTGGTGTCCTGCTCACGGCCGTCTTGACCGCTCTTGGTATCTGGTTCATCCTCGGCCAAACGGCCAACGTCGCGGGCATCGGTTTCGTTACAGCCCTGCTACTTGCTTCAACAATGTCATCAACCGACTCGGCCTCGGTCTTCTCCATTCTCCGATCCAAAGGCCTGCACCTGAAGTACAAACTTCGGCCGTTGCTTGAGATGGAGAGCGGTAGCAACGATCCCATGGCCTATATCCTGACCATTACGTTGATCGGCATACTCAAGTTGGGAGGGGAGCCGGACTATCCGCAGGCTTTGATCGACCTCTTTCTTCAACTGGTGGTCGGTGGCATTTCGGGTTTTGCGTTGGGTAAACTGGCCGTACTGGCAATAAATCGCCTTGAGATAGATAACAGGTCGCTCTATCCGATCCTGGTCTTCACCTTCTGCCTGTTCATCTTCTCCGCTACGTATTTCCTGCATGGGAACGGTTTCCTTGGGGTCTACGTGGCTGGTCTGGTGATCGGGAATTCAAAACTGATCCATAAACGATCGTCACTTCAATTCTTCGATGGCATCGCCTGGATCAGCCAGTTGCTCCTGTTCCTTACGCTCGGATTGCTTGTGAATCCTCGTGAACTGGTGGCCGTGTTCATTCCAGGTGTCATCATCAGCGCGATCATGATCTTCTTGTCAAGGCCTATCACAGTATTCCTTTGTCTGCTCCCGTTCCGCAACCTTCCGCAAAGGGCCAAGATCTTTGTTTCCTGGGTGGGTCTGCGCGGTGCCGTACCGATCGTATTCGCCATCATTGTCCTCGCAGAAGGCGTTCCCCATTCGAAATTGATCTTCAACATCGTGTTCGTATGCACTTTGATCTCGCTGGTGGTACAGGGTACTTCTCTCAGCTGGGTGGCCCGCAAACTTGGCTTGATCGATCATCGGAAACGGATCCTTGAATCCCGCCACTTCGATATCCAGTTCGCTGAAGAGATCGGATCGATAACGGCCGAAGTGAGCATTACACACGAGTCTTTAAAGAAGGGCAACCGCTTGATGGACCTTCAATTGTCCGACAAGACACTGGCGGTCATGATCAAACGAGGCCCGCGCTATTTTGTACCCAAGGGCAGAAGTGTTCTGGAGCCAGGGGACAAGTTGTTGCTGATCTCGGATGATAAGGAGCACCTTACCCGTACGATCACCGAGCTATCCATGACCCCCGCATCGGCATTGGAATAGATCGGACCCGGTGCTTGCACTGCGCGTACCTTTGGCCCCATGCACTTCCCTCTACTGTTCGATATCAGCGGCGGCGAATTGATGGTGGTGCTGCTGTTCATCCTCCTGTTCTTTGGATCGAAGGGCATTCCGGACATGGCAAGAACGCTTGGCCGGGCCATGCGCCAGATGCGCGATGCCAGCAATGAAGTGCAACGGGAGATCAATATGAAGGCCCATGATGTAAAGCAGGCTGTGGAGGAACAGCGTAAAGCTTTCCAGCAGCAGATACAGGAAGATGGTCCATCACTGCCCAGGCCCGGGACCGAGAAGTGATGGATGCGCTTGTCACGATCGTAGGGTTGGTGGCATTGATGATCGGTGCTGAGGTCCTTGTGCGCGGAGCTGTGGCTCTCGCGTTCCGGGCCAGGATATCCCCACTGGTTGTAGGTCTTACCATTGTTTCAATGGGCACCTCCATGCCTGAACTTTTGGTAAGTCTGTTAGCCGCCACCAAAGGAAGCTCAATGGTGGCCATTGGAAATGTGGTAGGTTCCAACATCATCAATATCAGTTTCATCCTGGGTGCCAGTATCGTCATCTTCCCGATCGAGGTGGACAGGGATTCATACCGCATCCATTGGCCGGTGATGATGGCGGCCTCCGTTGCGTCGGTATTGCTGCTCTGGGATGATCTTTTTTCGCGCTGGGAAGGGATCGGCTGCGTGCTCTTACTGGTCACCTATGTATGGGCCATGGTCCGTGCTTCGCGAAAAAAGTCCTCGGTGGAAGGCACTCCTCCCTCCATGGATGCCTTGCCTGTGGGCAAAAGTCTGCTCATGCTGGCCTTCGGTGCAGCCGCCCTTGCCCTTGGGGCGGATCGGTTCGTGGAAGGTTCCGTGGGCCTGGCACGGCAATTCGGGGTGAGTGAGCAGATGATCGGACTTACCGTTGTGGCGGTCGGTACTTCACTGCCTGAATTGATCACCTCGCTCATGGCCGCGTTCCGCAAACAGCCCGATATCTCGCTGGGCAATCTGATCGGCAGCAACATCTTCAATCTCTTCGGCATAATCGGTGTCACCGCTGCGATCCATCCCATCCATTTAGATCATACGAGTTTCCTGGCCGATCTCGCTGCCATGCTGCTTACAGCGCTGGTACTCTATCCGTTGATGCGTATTGGAAGCAAGCTTGGCCGCTGGCAGGGTGTTATTCTGCTGCTCTGCTATCTCATCTACATCCTTTTCGTGGTCCAACGCGGCTGATCCCGTTCGAACACTTGATAGGGAGGAGCCGGTGGACAACCTGCCCACCATGTTTTTTGAGGCTGTTTTGATAAGTTCCATGGAAAGGGTCGTTTGTGAACACCCTGTTCGCAAGAAAATGATTGAATTTTGGGAGTGACCCCCTCCGCCGAATACCTTTGGAGTCGAAAAACACCACATTTTTCATGTCCACCCCCCAAATGCGGCATAAGGCGCTGGTAGATGTTCTTGAACGGAAACCGCTGTTCAAGGATCCGCCGGCACAGAAGATCTCCGAATACTTTGGTGCCAACGTGTTCAATGAGGACGCCATGCGCATGTTCCTTACCGAAGAGGCCTGGCTGGCGGTGCGCAGGGCGGCACAGCATGGCGATCGCATCGATCGGAAACTTGCCGATCAAGTGGCCAGCGGCATGAAGGAATGGGCAGCTTCCAAAGGAGCCACTCATTATACCCACTGGTTCCAACCGCTCACGGGTCTCAGCGCAGAGAAACATGATGCATTCTTCGAACCGATCAGTGGTGGCCGGAGCATCGAGCGTTTCGATGGAAGCATGCTCGTTCAACAGGAACCCGATGCCAGCAGCTTCCCCAGCGGTGGCATCCGCAACACTTTTGAGGCGCGCGGTTATACCGCATGGGACCCGAGCAGCCCGGCGTTCGTGATCGGGCGTACACTATGCATTCCTACCATCTTCATCAGCTACACTGGCGCAGCACTGGATTATAAAATGCCACTGCTGCGGGCCATAAAGGCGGTTGATGAAGCTGCCACCGCCGTGTGCCAGTATTTCGACAAGGACGTGACCAAGGTGATAAGCACCCTGGGTTGGGAGCAGGAATATTTCCTGATCGATAAAGCCTTGTATTCCGCGCGGCCTGATATAATGATGTGCGGCCGCGCACTATTCGGGCATCTCCCGGCGAAGGGCCAGCAGTTGGAGGACCATTACTTCGGATCCATTCCCGATCGGGTCCGTGCCTTCATGCGGGAGTTCGAGACCGAAGCGCTCATGCTGGGCATTCCGGTGAAGACCCGCCATAATGAGGTGGCGCCCAATCAATTCGAATGTGCGCCGGTCTTTGAGGAGATGAACCTTGCAGTGGACCACAACGTGCTGTTGATGGACATCATGGAAAAAGTGGCGCAGCGCCATGATTTCAGGGTGCTTTTGCATGAAAAACCATATTCCGGCGTGAACGGAAGTGGCAAACACAACAACTGGAGCCTGGCCACCAACACCGGTCGCAACCTGCTGAAGCCCACGAAGACACCCAAGGAGAATCTGCAATTCCTCACCTTCTTCGTGAATACGATCGCTGCGATCCACAAGCATGCCGACGTACTACGGGCGAGCATTGCCAGCGCGAACAACGATCATCGCCTAGGGGCCAATGAGGCACCACCGGCCATCATCAGTGTATTCATCGGCGATCACCTGAGCAGATTGCTGGATGAACTGGAGAAGAACGTGAAGAATTCGATGAGCCCTGAACTGAAGACGGAGCTCAAGCTGGATATAGGCCGTATCCCGCAGATCATGCTGGACAATACCGATCGCAACCGAACAAGTCCGTTCGCATTCACCGGCAACAAGTTCGAGTTCCGCGCGGTGGGCAGCAGTGCCAATTGTGCGGGACCCATGACCGTGCTCAACACCATAGTCGCCAGCCAGCTGCGCAGTTTCAAGCGTGATGTGGACAAGTTGATCGATAAGGGCACCAAGAAGGATGAGGCCATACTTCGTGTGCTCCGCGATCTGATCGCCAGCAGCAAGAACATACGCTTTGAGGGTAACGGGTATAGTGATGAATGGGTGAAGGAAGCTGCCAGGCGCGGACTCAACAATATAAAGGACACGCCGCGCGCGCTCGATGTATGGACACGCAAGGAGACCGCAGAATTGTTCTCTGAACTCGGGGTGCTCAACGAGGTGGAGCTCGAAGCGCGGCATGAGATCGAACTTCACAGTTACATGTTGAAGATCCAGATCGAAAGCCGTGTGGCCGGGGATCTTTCACAGAACCATATCATTCCAACGGCGATCGCCTACCAGAACCGGCTGATCGAGAATGTTCGTGGTCTTCGTGAAGTTCTTTCCAAGGAAAAAGCAGCCCAGGCCACCGCCACGCCATTGAAGCTGATCGAAGAGATGAGCGATCACATCGCAAAGATCAAAGTGATGGTGGATGAAATGATCGAGGAACGCAAAAAGGCCAACGTCATCGAGGATGTGCGGGAGAAGGCCATAGCCTATTGCGACCGTGTAAAGCCTTTCCTGGACAAGATCCGGTACCACGCCAACAAATTGGAGTTGTTGGTGGATGATGAGCTCTGGCCCCTGCCCAAGATGCGCGAACTGCTCTTCACCAGATAGGTACAGAAGGGTCCGCGAAGCCTTCCAACCGGGGATAACAATTCTTCCTTCGGAAAGTTCGTGGCTCCAATTTGCCGATCTGCTTATCTTCGCCCGGACCGGTTCCATACAGGATACACTTCATCAAGACCAGATGATCACACGCAAGTTGTTGGCCTCGCTAGCCTTGGGAATACTCTTTTCCACCGTGGCCGTGGCCCAGGGAAAGCTGGCCGAAGAGGCCGATCAAGCCTTCCAAAAGGGGTTCTATTTCAACGCGATCGAGCTTTACAAGAAGGCATATACCGTGGAAAAGCAGGCCAGCCGAAAGGCCGAACTGATCTTCATGGTGGCCGAGAGCTATCGCGCCCTGGGTGATAATGAGCAGGCCGAGATATGGTACGAAAAGGCGAACAAGGCCCAGTATCCCGATCCGATCACCTACTTCTATATCGGCGAAGCGCTGAAGCAGCAAGGCAAGTACGCTGATGCCATAGCCGCATATAACCGATATAAGGAGAAGAAGCCCAATGACGCACGTGCCGATGCCGGTATCGCTGCAGCCCAGCTTGCTCAGAAGTGGCAGGACAGTCCTACACGTTACACGGTGGATCCCGAGGTTCTATTGAATACACCGCAATATGATTTCACGCCTGCGTATGCGGATAAGAACAACATCGCAGTGGTGTTCACCAGTACCCGTCAGGCTTCCACAGGTACAGAGACCGATCAGATCCTTGGCGAGAATTTCAGTGATCTGTTCACCAGCACACAGGACCGGCTGGGCAAGTGGAGCGAACCCGTGAAACTCCCCAGCAACATCAATACAATGGGCAATGAAGGAGCGCCGGTGTTCAACGCCGATCGCACCATCATGTATTTCACGCGTTGTCCGTTCGAGAAGAAGAAGGTCTTCGGCTGCGACATCTACATGAGCTCCAAAGTGGGCAACAATTACAGTGAGCCGGAAATGCTTGCGCTCAAAGGCGATCAGGGAAAGGATGATACCACTACGGTAGGTCATCCCACACTCTCGCCCGATGGCAAGTTCATGATCTATTCCAGTAACGTGAAGCGGGAAGGACACAAAGGCGGAAAGGATCTGTACTTGATCGCACTCAATGAGGAAGGAAAACCGACGGGCCAGCCGGTGAACCTCGGGGCAGAGATCAATACCAACAAGGATGAGCTCTTCCCATCGCTGCGTTTTGATGGAAGTCTGTATTTCTCCACCACTGGTCTGCAAGGCATGGGCGGCATGGACATCTTCCGCGCTGAGCCCACTGGTGACAAGGTCTGGGGTAATGTGGACAATATGAAGTCGCCGATCAACTCTGCGTATGATGATTTCGGGATCGTGTTCGATGCCGAGAACGATCGCGGCTTCTTCACCAGCAATCGCCCGGGCGGAAAAGGCATGGACGATATCTGGCGCTTCTACATGCCGAACCTCGAATTCGCGCTGCAAGGCGTGGTGTATGACAAGTCCACGAACCTTCCGATCCCTGGAGTGAGGCTCAATGTGGTGGGCACCAACGGAAGTAACTTCAACAAGGAGACGGACGAGAACGGCGGCTTCGAATTCGTTGAGGACGGAAAAGATCGTTACATCAAGGAGAATACCACGTACACGATCAACATCGAGGCTGATAATTATCTCGCGATCAATGATCAGGTGACCACCGTGGGCCTCAATGAAAGCACCACTTTCGTGAAGGAATACTATCTGCAGCCGGCTGGTGTCGGTGAGGTGGTGAATCTTCCGACACTGCTTTATGACACCGATAAGTTCGAACTTCTGCAGGCCGCAAAGGATTCACTCCAGATCGCTTACGAGACTCTGGTGAACAACCCGCGTCTTGTGGTGCAACTGCGCTCACACACCGATGCCCGTCCCACCCGTACCTACAAGGGTGGTAACATGGAATTGTCACAGCTTCGCGCACAAAGCGTGGTGAACTACCTCGTGCAGCTCGGCATCGATCCAGCACGTCTTGTTCCTGTAGGCCGGGGTGCTGAAGAACCTCGCATCCCGATGGATCAGATCAACAAGATGGCCACCAAGGAGGAGAAGGAAGCAGCACACCAGGCCAATCGCCGCACCGACTTCAAGATCCTGAGCTGGGATTTCGTACCCAAGGAAGGCAACAACCTGCCGAACAACAATTAGATCGATCACCAATTGGAAAGCATCCCGCGCCTGCGGGATGCTTTTTTTGTTCCTGCAATGAGCAACTCACGGTACGAGCAGCGCGGCGTTTCAGCATCCAAGGAGGATGTGCACAAGGCGATCGCATCGCTGGACAAAGGGCTGTTCCCAAAGGCGTTCTGCAAGATCGTGGAGGATCGGCTTACCGGAAGCAGTGATCATTGCGTGGTCATGCATGCCGATGGCGCCGGAACGAAATCATCACTGGCCTATGCCTATTGGAAACAGACCGGCAATATCAGTGTATGGAAGGGCATCGCGCAGGATGCGATCGTGATGAACCTGGACGATCTGCTTTGTGTTGGTGCGATCGATAACATCCTGTTGAGCAGTACGATCGGTCGTAACAAGCGGCTTATTCCCGGTGAAGTGATCACCGCGATCATTGAAGGCACCGAGGAATTCCTGCAGAAGATGCGTGATCA
>JAEZAU010000009.1 GCA_023430325.1 Bacteroidota bacterium
CGGGAACATTCCCTGCCATGACCATGTGGACAGGCAATGCCAACAGCAATTCGCTGATCAACTACTCGGGTTCTGGCAATGACCGTACGACCATCTTGAACTTCCTGGGTGCGTCCACGTTCCTCACGCCGATCAGCGGTTACCATGCTGCCGATGTGAACATGAACGGTATTGTGACCTACTCCGGATCGAACAACGACCGTACTACCTTGCTTAACAGCCTGGGTGCTTCTACGTTCCTCTCTCCGATCGTGGAACAGCTGCCGTAGAGCGAAGCAAACTGAAATATGAGGAAAGCCGCCCCAGAAGGGCGGCTTTCTTCATTACAACCCGAGCAAGGAGCGAATAGACGATAAGACGCAACGATGGTTGCCTCAGAGAAAATTAAATTATGATGGTACTTGCCCTTGACGATTAGTTACAGTACATTGCCCTCGTGTTCCGAAAACACATTCAACCATAGCCCTGTAACCTAATACCGAAGACTGCTCCGAACCAACCTTTCATAATTCTGCCAGCATAGAGCTGGATGCTTGCCGCTAGATGGGGCTCATGCCCTGTCTTACTCCCGGTGATGGCCCGACATGCCATTAGACATTTCTTCTTTCCCCTAACCAAAACCCGTGAAGATGAACTGTATCGACTCAACTGTTCCGCGATCGGGGTGGCTACGTACATGCTGGCGCATACCAAGGAACATTGCATTCATGTTCGCCTTGGTATTTGCAATGACCGGTATGGCTCAGAGCTACTCTATCGTTGGAAGTAATACTGGATCCAACTGTAGTACATGTTACCCGGCTCCATTAGGCAACTACTATTGGGGCGCACGGCATCAATTCTTCATTACGGCTGCTGAGCTCGTGGCCGCAGGAATTCCGGCTGGGGCATCCATTAGTACGGTAAGCTATAATGTTCTTGCCGTGAATTCTGCACCGGTCCTCAACGGATTCCAGATACGGGTATACACCACCACATCAGCCGATCCCTTGCAATTGGCATTTGTAGGTGGAACACCCGTTGCTCAGACCGCTGCGGTCAGCCATCAGCCTATCGCGGGATGGAATGAGTTTTCGTTGCAAAGCCCATTCACGTGGAATGGTACGGATAATCTTGTAGTGGAATCATGCTCAGCGAATTCTGGCTGGGTCAGCAGTGGCAACGCCTCTACTGCATGGACAAACACTCTGACAGGCGCTGCGGTGAAGACCCGGTGGATCAATCAGGATTCAGGTTTCAATTGTGGCCTCGCAGGCATTTCAACTTCGGCCACTACACGTTCGGTCCATCGTTTCCAATGGACAGGCGGCTCGCCCTGCTCCGGTACACCTTCTCCAGGTAATACCCTTACTTCAGCAGATCCTGTCTGCCCTGGGCAGAACTTCACACTTTCAATGTCCACTCCACCTATAGGAACAGGACTTACCTATCAATGGCAGAGTGCAGATGACGCCGGGTTCACAGTGAACCTTCAGAACCTGGGAACAGCTTCTACGCAAGTCACCACGCAGTCTTCATCAAAGTATTATCGGGTCATCGTTACCTGTGCTGGTCAGCCAGGTATATCCACTCCCTTGCTTGTCAACTCCACCTCGGGTGCAGCGTACTGCGGAACATATTGCGTGGCGGCTTACACCACTGGTAAAACGTCTGGTGACCTCATTTCGGAAGTTGAGATCCTTGGCACCACCTTGTTGAACAATAGCGGTACGGCGCCTGTCAATCCAGCTTACACGTTCTTCCAGGGCCAGCCTAACTACACCACTGACCTGCAGGCAGGCAGTAGTTACAACGTTGAAGTGACCATCGGAAGTTTTTCCAATCAGCAGGTAGCTGTTTGGATCGATTACAATGATGATGGTATCTTCTCCACTCCTTCGGAGCGGGTCGGTTTTACCACCACAGGTATCACACCTGCTTTCGGTTCTGCCACGTTCCCGATCTCTCTTGCTTGTGACCCTCCCCTGGGACCTCACCGCATGAGGGTTCGTCTGGTCTACGCCACGGCAGGCAATACCATTGACCCTTGCTTGTCCTATTCTTTCGGTGAAACGGAGGATTATGTGGTGAACATCACTACGGCCGATCCATGTCCCGCGCCTCAACAGCTGGCCGTAAATGGTACTGGTAACGCAGATGAAGTAAGTCTTTCATGGTCGGCAGGATGTGCCGAAACCTTGTGGGATGTACACGTTCAATTGGCAGGTGGGCCTGCTCCTGGTACACCTTCACACCCGGGTGTTACGCCTCCTTTGGTAGTATCAGGTCTGGTGGCCGGTTCACAGTATGAATTCTATGTGCGTGCTGATTGTGGCGTGAATGGAACAAGTACATGGGTAGGTCCATTCGTATTCGCACCACCGCCTGCGAACGACAATTGCGCCAATACAACGGGTGGGACCGTTGGTGCAGGCGGTACGCTTACGTTCACTGGCAACAGCATGGGCGCCACGGGTAATGGCCCAGGTGAAACGATCTTTACAGACCAGGGTGTCGGTGCAGTAGCATGGGAATCCTTCACGCTCACAGAGTGTGTGCAATCCCTCACGATCAGCTGGTGCAACAGCACACCTCCGCGTACCACTGCCTGGACAGGTATCTATACGGATTGCACACTTTCTACTGCCATCGTTACTGGCAATTACAACTGGACATGCGCCAATGGTAGCATCATTCTCATCTTCGGACAGATGGAGCCAGGGACATATTATGTTCCCGTTCTGGAATTCGAGAATGCCAATGGGCCTTATACATTGGATATCCAGCCTGGTGCCGCTTGTCCTCCACCGGCATGCGTTGCTTCTCCAACAGCTCCGAGCAATGGCGGTTATGGCTGCGATCCTGTGGTCCTCTCCTGGCCGGCGGTGCCTTTTGCCACCGGCTATGATGTGATCCTCGATGGTGTTGAGGTCTCCACCAACCAGCCTGGTACCACATACAATGCGGGCACCATGGCCGTGGGAAGCGCCCACACCTGGTCGGTAATTCCACGGAATGATATTGGATCGGCCTCGGGCTGCTCCACCTGGACCTTCACCATTGGTGGTGGTTGTGCATGCATACCATATTGTGCAACAAGCAATTTTGGCGATGGTGCTTGCATAACGGCAGTTTCCATCAACACATTGAACAGCACCACTGCGGCCTGTGTTCCTTCACCCGGTTATACGCTGAAGGGCAATACGACAGCACTCTCTCGTGGTGAAACGTACTCGCTTACAGTATCAGTGAACGATCTGGTCTATGGCGGCGGCATCGTTTCTGTCTGGTTCGATTGGAATGCGGATGGCACATTCACAGCTGATGAATGGTTCCAACCATACACCGCTGCACTTACCGGCAGTATCGATGTGACAGTTCCATTGACGGCGGTATTGGGCGAGACCCGCATGCGCGTTAGAAGTCGCGGCCAGGGAAATCCCAATGGTTCTGGAGACGCCTGCTCTTCAATGGGTAGCGGTACCACAGAAGATTTCTGCGTCACTATTCTACCCGTTCCTGTTTGCGCCGAGGCAACTTTCAGTGTGGTGGATGACTGCAATGCCGGTACATTCAACATTGATGTGAATGTCACCAACTTCGGATCGGGATCATCATCCACCATTCACTACGCTGTGAACGGTGGTTCAGAGCAGACGGTCAACGCAGTAATTGGTAGCAACATCCTGGATAATGGTGGAAGTGGTTTTGCGACCACCGATATCGTTGAGATCTGGATCACCAATGGATCTGCATGCGAATTGGATCTGGGCGGAGTCTACAGCAACTGCCCGATCGTCATCGATTGCGATGCGCCATCGGCACTGCAGATGTCACACTGCTATAAGAACAACGATCCACGCACGTTCACATTCGTTTCTTCCGATCCTGCTGGGGCCCTGGTCTTCAAGTTCCTGCAACCAAGTCCGATCGCGACCGGTGATGGCGTTACCTTCTTTGATGGACCGATCGGCAGCAGCCAGATCACGCTTCCACCTGCAGGTAATGACCTGAGCTCTTTGGGTACGATCCTTTCCTCTGGCAATACACTCTCGTTCACGATCCAAGCTGATGGATCGGAGAGCTGCCATGATGATGAGACCTTGACCCCTTGGGATTTCCAGGTACGTTGTGCTGGATGCACTGAACCGCAGGCGGATTTCAGCATCGAGACGGATTGTGAGGCTCAGACCTTTGATATATCTCTGCTGGTCTGGGACTTCGGTTTCAATGAACTCAATGATCCGATGAGCTCCGCCACGATAGAGTACACAGTGAATTCTATCGTGAACACGATCTTCGTTGATAACCCGGATTCTCTGTATCTGGTGGGCACGTTCCCCCTGGGCACCGTGGTGCATCTGGAAATTCTTCATGCACAGGAAGGTGCCTGCGATCTGGTAATGGGCAATTTCACCCAGAACGTTCCATGTCCACCAGCATGTTTGAGCGCTCCCACGGCCCCGGCCATTGGAGCCAGCTCATGTGTGAATTCCGGTGCTGTAACGCTCAGTTGGCCGGCCATGTCCGGAGCAACGGGATATGATGTGTATCTTGATGCTGGTGCAGGTCCTGCTACCACATTGGTCAGCAGCAACCAGGCCGGCACTACGTTCAACGCGGGTACCCTGGCCGGCGGCAGCTACTCCTGGAGAGTGGAACCTCGCAATGCCAATGGCGCTGCGATCGGCTGCAGTGATTGGTCTTTCGTACGCGTTGCCAATCCTGTTGTCACTGCTTCAAGCAATTCGCCTGTCTGCCCCGGTGATGTGATCGAACTCTCCGCAAGCTCCGTAGCTGGTGCCACATACCTGTGGAGCGGCCCCGGTGGCTTCAGCAGTACCGATCAGGAGACCACACATACCCAGGCTGAGACCGGTGATTTCACATACGCGGTGGTTGCTACGGCACCTGATGGTTGCCAATCGAATCCGGCGGCCGTTGTAGTAGCGGTCCTGGTGGCTCCGGAGATCAGTTCTGTGACAGCATCACCTGCAGATATCTGCCCGGGTGGTACTTCTCAACTGAACGTGTCTGCCTTTGTTCCACCGAGTGATTACTGCTACCCCGAGTCATCATCAGGTTGCTCCAGTGGTGATTACATCTCCAGCGTGAGCATTGCCGGTATCAGCAGGACCAGTGTTTGTGACAACCAACTAGGTGGTGGCAACAACTACTTCACTTCGCCATCAGGAACTCTTGTGGCAGGAAGCACGGGTAATGTATATTCCATCGGAACTGCAACGGCCTGGCCTCAGGGAGCAGCCGCCTGGATCGATTACAACCAGAACGGGGTGTTCGAAGAAAGTGAGAACATCTTCAATGGTTACGTGGGTTCTGGTGGTGCAGTGTATTCCGGTACCTTCTCCGTTCCAGCGAATGCGTTCAACGGTGCCACCAGACTGCGTGTACGTAGTACGTATGCGGGGAACCCTGGCGCTTCAGGAGCATGTACCACCAACACGTTCAGTGAAGTTGAGGACTACAACGTTACCATCACTAACGGTATCCAAGATCCCAACATCACTTACGTATGGGATCCTGCAGCGTCATTGGATGATGCCACCATTGCGAACCCTGTTGCATCTCCAGCGGCCAATACCACTTACACAGTGACAGCCTTCAATGGCAGCTGTGCAAGCGCCCCTGCTACAGTGGATGTGAACATCGGTGGCGACCCACTTGCTGTTACCGTGGGTGCATCTGATACTGATATCTGCGCCTCAACGTCGGTGACCATTACTGCTACGGCCACCGGTGCCGGGCCATACACCTACAGCTGGTCACCCGGTGGTGAGACCACGGCTTCGATAACCGTTGAGCCCACCTCGACCACCACATACACGGTGACGGTGACCAATCCGTGCATGGAAGAGGAGACGGCCAGCGTGGAGATCGTTGTTCAACCTACGCCTACCGCCAGCGCCAGCGCATCTACTGCTTGCATCGGACAGTCCCTGCAGTTGACCGGTACTACGGATATCGGTACACAATTCTCATGGACCGGTCCCGCGGGCTTCTCAAGCGCGGCTCAGAACCCATCGATAGCATCACTCACCGAGGCCAATAGTGGTACCTATACCTTCATAGCTACACTCGGTGATTGCTCTACTGCATCCACAGTGTCCGTAACGGTGAATGACAGCCCGGTGATCAATTCGATCTCGGCCACACCGGCAACGATCTGTGATGGAGCGACTTCACAACTCCTTCTGAACGCGAACATTCCGGTAGATGCGTATTGCATCCCATCTTTCCCCAACGGTTGCGGTATCGATTACATCTCGAATGTCACGATCGCGGGCATAGTGCGCAACAGCACGTGCGACGGTGTTTACAACAACTTCGCAAGCCCGCAAGGTGCCTTGGTGGCTGGTAGCGCTGGGAATAGTTACTCTGTTACTACAGGTGGCGATACCGAAGGTGCTTCCGCATGGATCGATTACAACCAGGATGGTGTATTCGATGTCAGCGAGAATATCTTCAATGGTTACCTCGGAACCGTCCCAGCCACGTACAGCGGAACTTTCGCAGTGCCTGCGGGTGCGAAGAACGGTGCCACCCGCATGCGTGTGATGGCTCGTTATAACGTCAATCCAGGTACCGATGCTTGTCCTGCCGGATCATGGGGTGAGACCGAGGATTACACGGTGGTGATCACAGGTGGCGTAAATGCTTCGCTGAGCATTTTATGGTCGCCAGCAGCATCGTTGAACGATGCAACTATCGCCGATCCGATCGCCTCACCGGCCAGCACCACCATGTATACAGTAACGGTGGATTACGCTGGTTGCCTGGTCTCCGATTCCGTTCTGGTGACGGTGGGAGAGCCTCTGGTCGCTGAGATCATTTCCACCGATACGATCTGCGCTGGTACCGAGGCGGCTCTTTCCGCCATCGTTACTGGAGGTGGTGAGCCATATACCTACTCCTGGTCACCCGGTGGTGAAACAACATCGGAGATCTTTGTAACTCCCATGGCCACCACTGAGTACATGCTAGTAGTGAATGATGGATGCGGTGGTGCTGATACTGCGTACCATACCATTACAGTATTACCCACACCCACAGCATCGGCCAGTGCCTCTGCCGCGTGCACAGGTGGTGATCTGCAATTGACCGGTGCTACAGATGCAATGGAATATGGCTGGACCGGGCCTAATGGATACACCAGCTCAGAACTTGAGCCGGTGATCACTGATCTGGATGGTTCCGATTCTGGCGTCTACACGTTCACTGCCTCAATGGGTCAATGTGTCACCAGTGCAGAAGTGACCGTGGTGGTTGAAAATTCCCCTGTGATCGTTTCCACCACAGCAGATCCCAGCACGATCTGCGCAGGAGGCACCTCGCAGTTGAACGTTGAACTTCAACCCAAGGACATCACGATCAACTTGAGCACACCGAACGGCTTGCAGGATGAGATCAGCTGGTCATTCACCAATTCATTGAACCAAGTGCTGGCTTCAGGTGGTCCTTTCACCCTGCCGGTGAATATGATGATCTCGTCCCCGGCGAATGGACCGTTCACGCTGAACATTGAAACGCAGGGTAGCTGGAATGACAATCAGGTGGCCTATCAGATCCTGTGCGGGCCTGATCAGTTGATCGCCGGAACTGTCATGGGTGGTCTGAACTTCACCCAGGGCGGTCTTGTCTGCAGCAGTGAGAACGCGACCTACAGTTGGTCACCGGCTGCCAGCCTCAGTGATCCAACTGTGGCCGATCCGATGGCCTCGCCATCAGAGACCACGGAGTATACGGTGACTGTCACCAATGCTGCGGGCTGCTCGGCTACTTCAACGGTTACCGTAGAGGTGGTGCCGGGTATCACACCTACGGCTATCGCCAGCTATGACTCGCCGGTATGCTCGGGTTCAGATCTGCAACTCTCGGGTACTACGGATGTGGGCGTGAGCTTCCAATGGACAGGCCCCAACGCCTTCAGCAGTACCGACCAGAATCCGACCATTATCGGAGTGGATGAGAGTGCTTCCGGGGTGTACACGTTCACGGCCACTAACGGATCATGCTCGGCCACGGATGAGGTGGTCGTGACGGTCACGTCAACACCGCCGTTGTTCGCTGTGACCGCAGAACCTGGAGTGATCTGTGCCGGCGAAACGGCACAACTGCTGGCCGATGCAGGCGAAGGTGCAAGCCCATACTGCATACCAACATTCAGCAGTGGTTGCGGCATCGACTACATTTCCAATGTGAACATTGCCGGTATCGTGCGCAGCAGCACTTGCGATGGAGCATACACCCTGTTCGCCACACCGACCGGAGCACTGGTCGCGGGCAGCGCGGGTAATGCGTACTCCGTCTCCACCGGTGGTGATGTAGAAGGGGCTGCGGCCTGGATCGACTACAACCAGAATGGTGTATTCGAAGCGAGTGAGAACATCTTCAATGGTCTGGCCGGTACCAATCCTGCTACCTACAGCGGATCATTCGCTGTACCAGCCGGAGCAAAGAACGGTACCACCCGCCTTCGTGTACTCGCCCGCTACAACTTCAATCCTGGCACCGGGGGTGCTTGTACCGCGGCCACATGGGGTGAAACAGAAGATTACTTCGTTGACATCAGTGGTGGTTCCGATGGCTTCACCTATTCATGGAACAATGCAGCCAGCCTGAACGATCCCACAATTGCCGATCCGGTAGCTTCCCCATCGGTGACCACTACCTATGTGGTCACGGTGAGCAACAATGGTTGCAGCACCACCGACTCAGTGACCGTGGTGGTGAACGATGCAGATACCGATGGTGATGGCGTGATCGATTGCGAGGATAGCTGCCCGACCTTCTTCGGTCAGGAAGGCGATCCCTGCGATCCAGGACCTGGTATGATGAACGGTATCATCACCAATTGCGCGTGCGTGGGTGAAGTGGTCTACGTGACCGTGAACTCCAAGGTGTTCCTTGATGGAGCTTATGATGAGGCCACCGGCCTGATGCGCGATGATCTGCGTACTGGCGGCCATATCCCAGCCAGCCAGCCATACGGCGGCACACCATGGAACTATGCCGGTCTGGAAACGATCGATGCCGGAGTGCTTGCAGTTACC
>JAEZAU010000125.1 GCA_023430325.1 Bacteroidota bacterium
CGGCCTGTAATGTGATTGTCGGTATTCACTTGTATCATCATGTTCTTTTCGGAATAGACTGAGTTGTAAAGATCGCACGTCATCCGAGGATTTCAATAGTGTCCGCTTGACTGTGAGCCAGGTACTATTGTGTAAGTCATACCCCGATCAGAACCATCCATCTACCTGTTCTGGCCTCTGCTATCCTGCTGATATTCATAAGATTAAGGATGATGACCCACCTGGCCTTCGCGACCGGCGCATTCATTGTTCATCACCTCGATCGTTAAGGTCAAGAACATGGATATGAATGATAAAGATCCCGGGCAGCGAAAGTGGGACGAGGCCGGACCTGAAAAGGCATCAGGCCGTCGTGGGGCGACTGGTGGACCGTCATACAACGAGGGGCCTGAGGGCGTACCCGAAAAAAGTTTGCGCAAAAAGATCGGTGAGATGCATCCACACCCGGACGCCCGAACCCCTCAAAAAGGAATGTCGGAAAGCCGGGTTGATCCGTCTGGAGGAACCAATTCTCCAACTCAGGGAAAGGATAGCGATCTGGCAATTACATCCAGAGAACCACTTCGAACTACGAAGGACAGTGAATGGAAAGGTGGTACACCTGATCAAGGACCTACCACTGGCGGAATGGGTGCCGCGGGCGGTGGACATGATACGGACGAAACCGATGTTTGGGGTAAGGACAAATGAATCAGACGAACTACGTGATCAATTAAAAACTGAGAGACATGCTTAAATGGACAGCAATTTTTCTGGTAATTGCGGTGATCGCCGCGATCTTCGGATTCACGGGGATCGCAGAAGGTGCAGCAGATATCGCAAAGGTGATCTTCTTCATCTTCCTGGGTCTTCTTGTATTGGGCTTGATCTTCGGCGGATCGCTTTTCAAGCGATAAGCTCGATCACCCTTTGGATAAGCCGGCGGGTATCATATCTGCCGGCTTTTCTATTCCCTTCAAGCTGTTCACTTTCAATGTATCCCTGCCTCATTAGTACGAACGGCGCATAGGATCTTTGGCTCAGCTATTGTCCGCTACCACAGATGCCTCGCTGGATCGTCTATCTCATCATAGCAGTCATCTGCATCATTGGTGCTCTGCTCGTAGAGGAGCCCGATGAAGCACGGTCGCTGGTGGAGCAGCAGCAGAAGTTGCAGCAACTTGTCACAGCTGCGGAGATCGACCTTGCCTCCCTTTCCCAGGAACACCTTCACATCCTTGAAGAGATCGGCCCTCTCTTATGGATGGAAACACACATTAATGAACTGGAAGAACTGCGAAAGAGGACCGGTATCGTCTTGTTAGCAAGCCTCAATGACAGCTTGATCTGCTGGTCCGGAAGCACGTCCTTATCGTTGAATTCCCTGAATGGATCCAGCCGATCGATAGGCCCCAACGGTTCGATCTTCCTTCATCACTCTACAGCCAGTGGGCCACTACGCGTTCATGCGGTGCGGCCTGTCTGGGTGGCTACACCGATCAACAATCGGTATCTGCGATCGGGCTTTCATCCTTCACTCGGAATGCCCACGGGTCTGCGTATTGCAGAAGGAGGGCAGCGTGGTCCCGAGTTGATCACCAATTCAGGGGAAGCACTATTGCGACTGGCCTGGCGGGATGGAGCGCTGGAGACCGGCCGCTGGGTGATCGTTCGGTCCATAGCCATCCTATTATCATTCGTCTTCTTTCTTATGTTCCTCTGGTCGGCATGTTCGCGGATCGCGGAACGATCCTTAACGGTCGGCCTTCTCATCTTGATGATCCTGATCGCAGGCCTTCGTACGATCACCTTGTTTTTTTCGCTCCCTGCACCGTTGGATCGCCTCGAACTGTTCGATCCGGCCGTATTCGCCAGCTCTTTCTTCTTCGCTTCGCTCGGAGACCTACTGATCAATTCGCTACTGATCCTGTTCTTCAGCCTTTTCGTGTTGAAAATGTCTGTTGGCCAACGTTTGAGCACGGCGCCCTGGTCCCTGCCTTTCATCTGGTCCTTGATCATAGGTGCTGCTGCCTGGATCACGGATCTGATCATTCGTGTGGTCAAGGATAGTCGTGTACCACTGGACCTGTTCGACCTGCCTTCCCTGGACGTATTGAGCATTCTTACCCTGGCGAGCATGACCATGCTGTTCCTCGCCTGGCTTGCCATCGCAGTAGTGCTCCTCCGGTCCGTCCCGATCGGTGCGAAAAAATGGATCGTGCTATCAGCCCTGCCGGTCATTGCCTTGTCGATAGATCTTTTTTATGGCTCTGGCCGCACGGATATTCTACCATGGCTCTGGCCGCTCCCCGCACTAGCCCTGATCGTTCCCAATATCGAGCGGCGGGCGACCATGACCCATTACATCGGTGGCGTACTACTGTTGGCCGCGATCTGTTCATTGATCTTGATACGCTATGGACGTGAACGTGAACGCGAGGAACGAAAAGTACTTGCGGAGAAATTGATCAACAGAGAAGATCCCGTTGTGGAACTTCTCTTCCTCGAACTTGCGCCGCGGCTGAGGGGAGATCGTAACGTTTATCGCATCCTTACCACTGGCCGGCCATGCAGCACCTCCGATCTGGACGAGGTGGTGCGCCAACGCTTCTTCACTGGATATTGGGAGCGCTACGACATCAGGTTGTTCGCTTTCGGCACGAGCGGCCAGGTACTTTGTTCCACCGACCCCGATCCACCCCGGTCATTCCAGACCGAGAGATCCATCTTCACCGATCCACGTGCTGCCGCTGACATGCCGGACCTGCTGATGGAAGACCTTCCCGGGCAGGGTACTTTCTATCATTCACGGGTAGCCATCATGCCTGTGGATACGTTGCCTCCCGCCCAGGTGGTGATCGAACTATATCCCCGCACGGTTTCAGGCAGTTTCGGATTTCCCGATCTATTGATCGCCGATGACGATCCGCTGGGCGACAGGCTTCAGCGGTATTCCTTCGCCCGCTATGAACATGGCCGGCTCGCGGAATTCTCCGGGCGTATCTCATATCCGATGCAGCTGGACAGCACCCTTTCCAACGGCTGGAACGAGCGCGATGGTCACGAACATTTCGTGGCAAACGCAACAACGGAAACCCACCTCGTTCTCAGCCTTCCATTGCCCAAACCGCTGGATATCATAACCACATTCAGCTACCTCTTCACCTTCTTCAGCCTTATCGCACTCCTCACAGCGATCATTATCCATGCTTTCCAGGGCCGTTACCAAGTCGGCCTGCGCACCAAGGTCCGCGCAGCCCTGCTGCTGTTCGCGGCGATCAGCCTTCTCGTACTCGGCATTGGAGCGCGGCATCTACTTGACCGTCAATTCTCTGAGCGCGCCGACCGCACATTGCTGGAAAAAGCGCGATCAGTACATAATGAGCTGCAACAAAAGCTGGATGGGCTGAAGAGTGTCGCCGAGGAACGATCGCCTTATCTGGATCATCTTCTTGGCCGCGCGAGCAATGTCTTCTTCACGGACATCACCATTTATGACATGGCTGGAAAAGCGATCGCGTCTTCGCGTCCGCAAATGTTCACATCAGGGCTGCTCGGCCCGCGAATGGACCCTGTGGCATTCACCGAAGTGGCGCTGAAGAAAAAAAGCTCGTTCATCCATGAGGAGAGCGTAGGTTCGGCATCCTTCCGATCGGCCTATCTGCCATTGAGGGACCGCCGGGGAGATATCCTGGCCTATCTCAGCCTGCCCTCATTCGCCGATCAACGCCAACAGGAAGAAGAACGAAGCGATGTATTGATAGCAGTGGTGAACCTTTTCGTACTGCTTTTCGCCTTGAGCGTACTGGTGGCCTTGGTGATCAGCAATTGGACGTTGAGACCATTGCAGTTGCTCGAACGCGGGCTTCGTCGTGTCGCGCTTCGCGGCAATGAACCCATCGCCTACTTCGGTGAGGACGAAGTAGGGCAATTGGTACAGGTGTATAATCGCAAAGTGGAGGAGCTGCAGCGCAGTGCGGAACAACTGGCGCGAAGCGAGAGGGAAAGTGCCTGGCGGGACATGGCTCGGCAGGTGGCGCATGAGATCAAGAATCCTTTGACGCCGATGAAACTGGGCATCCAACAGTTCCAAAGAAGCTGGGATCCGTCCGCCCCGGATGCACGCGAGAAGCTCGGCCGTTTCGCGGGCGCCATGGTTGAACAGATCGATTCATTGAACAACGTTGCCACAGCGTTCTCACAATTCGCGCAGATGCCTGAAGCGAGGCCTGAAAGGATCGAGATCAATTCGATCGTTCGTGCCGCTGTGGAGGTCTTCACTCGTGATCCATCGCATGAGATCGAACTGCATGCCGGAGCAGAACTCTGGGTCATCGCCGATCGGGAGCAATTGCTGCGTGTATTCAACAATTTGCTGAAGAATGCGATCCAATCAATTCCCGAACATCGTCATGGCCACATCACCATAACGATCAGTGATGTTGGATCGATGGCGATGGTGGCGATCAAGGACAACGGATCTGGCATTGAAGCGGCGGATCACGACCGCATCTTCACGCCAAGCTTCACCACCAAGAGCAGTGGAATGGGTCTTGGCCTTGCGATGGTGAAACGCATCATAGAAGGCTCAGGCGGCCAGGTCTCGTTCGAAACGGAGGTAGGGCGGGGCACCACGTTCTTCATCTCGCTTCCTTTGAGCGCTTAGCCGATACCTTTGGCGCTCGCCATGGAATACAAGAACATCCTCATTGAGACCAGCGAAAGCATACGCACGATCACGATCGATCGTCCCCAGCAGCTCAACGCGTTGAACCGCGATACGATCGATGAACTGGATCATGCATTGAACGAGGCGGAAAAGGAGAGAACGGTCCGCGTGCTGATCATCACCGGAAGCGGCCCAAAGGCTTTCGTGGCGGGTGCGGATATCAAGGAGTTCGCTGATTTTTCCGTAGAAGAAGGACGCGCGTTGAGCGCTGACGGGCAGCGAAAACTTTTCGATCATGTGGAACGCCTGGAGAAGCCTGTGATAGCTGCTGTCAATGGCTTCGCACTTGGCGGTGGATTGGAATTGGCGATGAGTTGTCACATCCGCGTGGCCAGTGACAATGCACGCATGGGCCTTCCGGAAGTGAGCCTGGGCGTGATCCCCGGTTACGGCGGCACACAGAGGCTCGCGCGGCTTGTCGGAAAAGGCAAAGCGATGGAAATGATCTTCACCGCAGGCATGATCAAGGCGGATGAAGCACTGCAATGGGGCCTTGTGAATGCTGTTGTTCCACAAGATCAATTGATCACCACCTGCAGAGAAATGGCCGGAAAGATCATGAAGAACAGTCCACTTGCACTGGCTGCCGCGATCCGCGCAATGAACGCCGGATATGAGCCAGGAGTGAACGGCATGCAACGTGAGATCGAAGAGTTCGGTAAGTGCTTCGGCACTGTTGATTTCAAAGAGGGGACAAATGCTTTTCTGGAGAAAAGACCTGCGAAATTTGCCGATGCATAACACAGCTTCTTGAGCGCCCTCCGCAAACTCGCCGGACAGACCGCCATCTACGGGCTCAGCAGCATTGTCGCCCGCTTCCTGAATTTCCTGCTTACGCCACTGTACACAAGCCGCGGTGTTTTTCCACCTGCGGAATATGGTGTGATCACTTCGCTCTACGCATGGGCGGCGTTCTTGAACATCGTGCTCACGTTCGGGATGGAAACGGCGTACTTCCGGTTCAGCACTGCGCAGCCTGAAGTTGTACCGCCCGATCAACCACAGCCGCCGAAAAAAGTCTATCCAACGGCATTCTTCGCGATCCTCTCTATCAGCGTGCCGTTCATGTTGCTTACTGCACTGCTCTCATCGCCGATCGCTGCCGGGATCGGCTTTCCGGGTTTCGGTACATCTGTTCTGATGCTCGGTCTCACACTGGGTCTCGATGCGCTCACGGTGATCCCGATGGCGAAACTGAGACAGGAAGGAAAGGCCTGGAAGTTCGTCTCGATCAACCTTGTCAATGTGGCGGTGAACATCGGGTTGAATCTCTTCTTTATCGCCTACCTGATGCGCAGTGCGGCCGCGGGACGATCCGACTTCCTTATCGACACTTTCTATGATCCATCATTCGGGGTAGGCTATGTCTTTCTCGCCAACCTGATCGCAAGTGGTGTGAAGTTCCTGATGCTGTTTCCGCAAATGCCGATCTTCGCCGGATACGATCGCCTTCTTCTCAGCCCCATGTTCCGGTTCGCAGCACCGCTCATGGTTGCTGGCCTGGCGGGCATGATCAATGAGACCGCCGATCGGATCCTTCTGAAATACCTGCTTCCACCCGAAGAGGCAGACTACCAGATCGGGATCTATGGTGCGAATTACAAACTCGCGATCCTGATCACTTTGTTCATCCAGGCGTTCCGTTTCGCGGCAGAGCCATTCTTCTTCAGTCACGCGAAAGAGAAGAACAGCAAGGAGACATTCGCCAAGATCATGGACGTGTTCGTGGCCTTCTGCATGTTCGCGTTCCTGGTCGTCATGCTCTTCATCGATCTCTTCAAGCATTTCATTCCCAACCCCGAATATTGGCAGGGGTTGCGCGTTGTGCCGATCCTCATGCTCGCGAACGTATTTCTCGGCATCTACTACAACCAGAGCATCTGGTACAAATTGAGCGATCGCACGCGCTACGGAAGTCTCATCGCTTTGATGGGCGCAGCGATCACCATACTGCTGAACCTTCTGTGGATACCGCTGATCGGGTACATGGGCAGCGCCTGGGCCACGCTGGTGTGTTACGCCACCATGGCATCATACAGTTATTTCTGGGGCCAGAAGCATTGGCCAGTCCCATACAACGTCTCCAAGATCCTGCTTTACATGGCCGGCACGGTGCTCGTCTGGTGGGTGGTTTCACAATTCCCCATGGAAGACCGGTTGGCTCATTACGGGTTCCGTTCAAGTGCATTGATCGTTCTTGCGGCGATCCTCTGGAAATTGGAAACACCATCCTTACGCAAGCTGGGCCGGTCCGCCGCTTAACGGCTATCTTCGCGACCACTCAATGTTATGCGCTACGGCGCGTTCTTCCACAAAGATGGGGTGTGCAGGATGTAGTTCCGGAGCCAACGGCAAGCCGGCAGGTTGTAAGAGCAACGGCTATTGCAGCACGAGCGGCTGCAATAAACTCGGCGTTTTTGATTGGCTGGCGGGCGTGCCGCTTGCGACCGGGGTGCAGCCTTTTGATGGTGTAGAGGTGCGATTCAAGAATACGCGAAAAGCGTTCTACCGGAACAACCTGGGTCTGCAATTGATGCCCGGCGACCTTGTGACAGTGGATGCAGCGCCCGGCTTCGATGTTGGTATGGTGAGCCTTACCGGGGAACTGGTACGTGCGCAGATGGATCGGCGCCGGCAGAATACTGACACCTACGAATTGCGGAACATCCTTCGGAAGTCCACACAAGAGGACATCGATCGGTGGCATGGGGCACGAAAGCAGGAGGATACCATGCTATTCGCATCCCGGGCAATGGTGCGTGATGCCGGCCTGGACATGAAGGTGACCGATGTGGAGTATCAGGGCGATGGCACCAAGGCGATCGTCTATTACACCGCAGAGGATCGGATAGATTTCCGTGGACTCGTCCGCCAGATGAGCGATCGGTTCAAGATCCGTATCGAGATGAAGCAGATCGGGGCGCGCCAGGAAGCCGGCCGTATCGGAGGCATCGGCAGTTGCGGAAGAGAGCTCTGTTGCAGTACCTGGCTCACCGATTTCCGCAGTGTCACCACCAGCGCCGCCCGGTACCAGCAGCTTGCGCTCAATCCGCAGAAACTCGCCGGCCAGTGCGGTAAATTGAAGTGTTGTCTCAACTATGAGCTCGATATGTATATCGAGGCGATTAAGAGCTATCCCTCCCAGAACGCCAAGCTCAAGACCAGGCAGGGCACTGGCGTGCATATCAAGACCGACATCTTCACCGCAAGGATGTGGTATGGCTTCAAGCGCCCAGGTGAACCTTTCGTGATGGCCGGCTTTCCGGTGGATACAGTGCGTGACATCCTGGCCCAGAACAAGCAGGGTGTTGAACCCGAGGTGGACTTGAACATGGTGGATGAAGTGGCCGAAGAAGTGAAGGCACCGGATTATGAGAATGTCGTAGGCCAGGATGAACTGACCCGCTTCGACAGTAAACTGAAGAGCGGCAAGAAGCGTTCGCGCGGCGGGAAAAAGACAAAGAGTGGTCGCGAAAGATCTACCGGGGCGCCAGCGAGACCTGAAGCGCAGGGGCAACGCCGGGAGCCTCGTTCGCCGAAACCGCAAGGCCGACCCATGGATAAGGACCAGGGACAAGGTGCGAAAGGGCAGCAACGGAGCAGCGATCGACGCAGGCGCCGTGATGGACGTGATCGTGGAGGAACACCGAAACCACCAGCCCCACCGGCGGCATGAGGAAGATCCTTCCGTTCATTGTGATACTGGTATTGGGCGCATGCAACGATCATGTGGTCTACCAATCCGACATTTCCATTCCGGACGGAACATGGCATCGCGACCTCAGGCCAGAGTTCAGCTTTGAGGTCACCGACACTGTATCGCAGCATGATCTGTTCATCGATGTGAGGCACACAGGTGAGTATCCATTCAGCGAACTGTTCCTGTTCCTGGACTTCTCCGGCCCGAGCGGACGCACAATGCGGGATACCGTGGAGTGCCTGCTCGCAGACCCCTCTGGAAGATGGTATGGCAATGGCACTGGCTTCATCTTCTCCGATCGCATCCATGCCAAGGTGCTTTACAAGCTGCGCAACAGATTTCCATCCCCAGGACGTTATACCATCAAGCTCGAACAGGCAATGCGCACTGAAGAGTTGAACGGGGTCCTGGACATAGGCATCAGCCTGGAGCGCTCACAACAAGGTTGATGTCTTCCCCAGCGGCCGCCTGAAAACTTGGGCGCCGGCAATTGGATCGAGCATACTGAGCGGATAATTTCGCCTGGAATGGCAGAGGTGCAGAAGAGGAAGAACAGAAGCTGGTTGGTGTGCTGCTGGTGGCTTGCGGTGCTGGCGCCGGTATTCGTGCTGGCCGCCGGGCTCATCTACGCAGCCAATACGGATCTGCCCAGGACCGAGGATCTTGAGAATCCGCGTAGCGATCTGGCCACGGCCATCCTCTTCAGCGACGGTACGCAGATGGGTCAGTACTACCGGCAGAACCGCATTCCGGTCACTTTCGATCGGATAAGCCCCAATGTGGTGAATGCTTTGATCGCCACGGAAGATGAACGCTTCCATGAACATTCGGGCATAGATCTGCGTGGCACCACCCGTGCAGCCATATACCTCGGGAACAAGGGTGGGGCCAGCACCATCACGCAGCAGCTGGCCAAAATGCTCTTCACCGAACGGGCAGACAACTTCTTCGATCGTGTCCTTCAGAAATTCCAGGAATGGATCATCAGTGCAAGGTTGGAAAGGCAATACACCAAGAATGAGATCGTGGCGATGTATCTCAATCGTTTCGATTGGATCAATCAAGCAGTGGGTATCAACAGTGCCGCCCGGGTCTATTTCAACTCGCCGCCGGATTCCCTGCGCATAGAGGAAGCGGCCATGCTCGTAGGCATGCTGAAGAATCCCGCGCTGTTCAACCCATTGCGGCGTGCGGATACCACCTTGACACGGCGTATGGTCGTGCTCGATCAGATGCGCAGGAACGGCTTCATCACAACGCACGATTATGATTCCCTGAAGTCACTTCCGCTGGGACTTCGTTTCCAGCGCGTGGACCATACGGAAGGGCCGGCACCTTATTTCCGTGAACGCCTTCGCGAGAAGCTGCTCAGCATGTTCGCGCAAAAGAACGATGACGGCACCTTCAAGTATGCAAAACCCGATGGCACGCCTTACGACATCTATACGGACGGCCTGAAGATCTACACCACGCTGGATAAGCGGATGCAGCAGTACGGCGAATACGCAGTTCGAGAACACCTTTCCGGCGAGTTGCAACCTGACTTCTTCAAGGACATCTCCAAGAAAAAGAACAAGCCTTTCGACTTCCGCGTAAGTCAGAAAGAGATCGATGACATACTTACTGCCGCCATGAAGCGCAGCGTGCGCTACCGCATACTTACCGGAAAGCAGTGCGGGAATTGCGAGAGACCATCGAGATACGTTGAAAAAGTGAAGCATGAAGGCCGTTTGCACTTCCACTGCAAACCGGACATGGGCGGTTGCAACAGCTTCTGGCCCGTGGTGAAGGAAGAGGCGATACCCAAGATCTTCGAGGAGCCGGTGAAGATGCGCGTCTTCAGCTGGAAGGGCGAGATCGATACGTTGATGAGCCCGATGGATTCGATCCGTTATTACAAAAGCTTCCTTCGCAGCGGCCTGTTGAGCATGGACCCCCATACTGGCTTCGTGAAGGCATGGGTGGGCGGTATCGATTTCAAGCACTTCAACTATGATCATGTTGAACAGGCCCGCCGGCAGGTGGGTTCCACATTCAAACCGTTCGTGTATGCCACAGCCATTCGTGAAGGCATGGACCCCTGCCGTGAACTGCCCAACCAGAAGATCTGTTTCGATATGCCCGAAGGCCAGCCGGAATGGTGTCCGCAGAACAGCGATGGTGTGTACGGCGGAATGGTGACCGTGGAGTATGCGCTGGCCAATTCATTGAATACCATCACGGCCTGGTTGATGAAGCAGTACGGACCGCAGGCGGTCACCGTACTTGCAAGACACATGGGGGTGAAAAGCCCGCTGGACCCAGTACCGTCGCTTTGCCTGGGTGTGGCTGACCTCACCCTGATGGAAATGACCGGCGCGTTCTCATCCTTTGCCAATCAGGGCGTGTACATCGAACCGATCATATTCACACGGATCGAGGACAAGAACGGTAACGCCATTTTCGATGTGATGCCCAACACCTATGAGGCCCTTGATGAGCGCACGGCGTACATCATGTTGAAGATGCTCAAAGGGGTCACCGACGGTGCGTACAATCCGAGCACCGGCAAGGTGGTGGGCACAGGTCTTAGGTTGAGGACAAGCTGGGGCAACCGGCAGAAATACGCGAACATTAAATATCCAACGGCCGGAAAGACGGGCACCACACAGAACAATTCTGATGGTTGGTTCATCGGCATTACGCCGGATCTTGTAACTGGTGTGTGGACTGGCGCTGAAGATCGCAGCGTTCGCTTTTCCACGACCGAAAAAGGCCAGGGTGCGAACATGGCGTTACCGACCTATGGTTACTTCATGAACAAGGTCTACGCGGACCCCTCGATCGAGATAAGTACGGGAGATTTCGAGGCTCCACAAGAACTTTCAGGCACTGACTATAACTGCCGGACAAAGGGAGATCCAAGCCCTATGCATCTGCCCCCTTCGTGGGATTGACCACGGGTCCGCTTTCCGTATCGATCCGCCACGGGATCGGCCTTCGGACCTGCGTCAAGACATTTTCTGCTTCCCCTGTTGTTTTCTCCCCTACACCGCACCGGAACGACACGCTACCGGTGATTCAACGATCTCCATGACAACTCCTAAGGCAAAGCTCATACGCCTGAAGCGCTGCATTACGATACCGCTTCCGCTGCTCAGGGAACGCCATGGCGTTGCATCTCGCAATGGCCTCGTTATACGCTATACGGCAACGACCACTGCAGGCATTTCGAGCGTGACGCGCTTCGAGGGCACGCACGCGAATGTCTATTTCAGCGATCTCCCGTTCAGGCGCATCATCAGTTGGTTCGATCTGCGAAGGAGTGCGGATCAATCCAACGGATACGAGTAGTCCAAGGATCCAGCGCGTCTCCGATGCACTGACATTCTTCCAAAGTGATGCGTTGACTTTAATGCTCTGATACATGGTGCTTGGGGGTCTTTCCAGGTGACAGTGCAAACTTTCAATTCCCACCGGCCGGCGGGTAGCGTAATTGGCCCGGATGATCTCCCGTGATTTTTCACGGCAGGGTATGCTACCGGACCATCTCCTTATCTTATCGTGATCATGCTTGTTCTCTGATCACTTTTCGGACAAAAAGGTTACCGGCAGGTAGAAGACCCAGATGGTGACACGTGTTTTTTCCCGGTTTCACCTATGAAAGGGTCCGATACTTTGGCGCTCTCGATCACTGGGACAAATGCGATCAGGCATTGACCAGTGGACCTTGCCATGGAACCTTAAGTGAACAGATGTTCCTTTCGACCTCCACACTGATCATACTGGCGAGCATGGCCTTCGCATTGTGGCAGTGGCTACGCATCCCCCGGCCACTGCCAGCGCCATATGATGTCCTGGGGTCACTTATCATACTTGCCGCGACTACGGAGTTCTGGGGTGGATATCTGAATCACCGGCACATCAATAACACCGCTCTCTACAATGCATTCACGTTCGTTGAAGCGCTCCTGGTCCTCTGGATCCTGAGCGGCATCATGCCCAAATGGCGACAAGCCATGCTCCTATCCTCTGGCCTCATCATCATCATCTATTCGATAGGCTATGCACTGCTTGACCAGACCTCGTTGATGCATGGACCGATACTTTTCAATTCCATAGCCTTCGTGATCCTGCTCATGACCCTGCTATGGCAACTTGCACAAGACAGCCGGATAGCCTTATACCGAGCACCGGCCTTCTGGCTCTGTCTTGGCTTTTTGATCTACTTCGCCGGCATCGTTCCTGTCATCAGCCTCCATCGCTTCATCTATTACCAGGATTGGCCTACGGCCTCCAAACTCTACAAGATCGTACCAGTATTGTGCGCCATCCGTTATCTTCTCGCCGCCTATGCATGCCGTCTGGTCCGCGAACGGCTGCGCAGTGACACATGGGATCCAGATACCAGGCCCTAGGTCCGATCGCCTCTGTCCCCATACGACAGGGCTTGGCGTTCCAGGAATTCCCTGGAGGGACAAGGGTCAGCCGCGGACCTGACCATCTCTGGCCATGAGCGACACAGGCAGTTTGACCCTTGCCATCATCATCGGCACCGTGCTGGTGCTCACCATGGTGTTCTTCGTGGCCATGCTTCTGGTGGTGAACACCGATCGCAGGCACAAACATCAGGCTGAGCTGGCCGAGCTCAATATGAGGCGTGAAAGGGAGGTGATGGAGGCCGAGCGAGAGGCCACGCGCCAGACATTGCGCGAGGTTGGACGTGAGCTGCATGATAACGTAGGTCAACTCCTTACGGTGGCCCAGATAGGGATGAACAATGCTCTGGAGATGTCCGCTGATGCGGGGTTGTCCAGCGCCCGCGATGTGCTGGAGCAAGGCATTGAGGAGGTGCGCCGTCTTGGAAGAACGCTCAATACCGATATGTGGGAGGACCATGGTCTGCAGGAGGCGATCCAAGTGGAAGCCGGCAGGCTCGAGCGGGTGGCTCGCGTGAAGGCACATGTTCTTCTCGATGGCGATCCACCGGAGCTTGCTTCTGATACCAAGACGATCCTTTTCCGTGTATTCCAGGAGATCATCTCGAATGCCCTGCGCCATGGCTCCGCTGATCTTTTGGAGATACGGATCGGCGGAAATAGCGGAACACTTCTTACCGTAAGCGACAACGGAAGCGGATTTGATCCGGATATGGTGCGAAAAGGAAGCGGCCTCCTCAATATTCGCCGCCGGTGTGAGCTTATCGGCCTTGAGGCCGTGTGCAGCAGCGCTCCTGGAAGAGGCACCACCTGGCAGATAAAACAACGCATTACCGATGGAACATCAAGTGGCCCTGGCCGATGATCATCATCTGGTCCGTGATGGGATCGTTACAACGATAAATGGGTTCGGTGATTACAGGGTCACGATCGAAGCTTCGCATGGAAAGGAGCTGATAGACCTGTTAAGAAAGAACGACCCTCCTGCCCTGGCCATCATCGATCTGAACATGCCGGTCATGGACGGTTATGAGTCGATAGCCTGGCTGAAGGAACATCATCCGGACATACGCACCCTGGCCCTCACTTTCGACCCGCATGACGACAGCATGGTGAAGGCCGTAAGGGCCGGAGCGCGTGGCTTTCTGCTCAAGAACGCCCGGCCGCAGACGTTGAAGGCCGCATTGGATTCGATCATGCTCACCGGTTACTACTACACAGATGAACTGCATCGCACCATGCAGGAGAATCCATTCCTCAAGACCAGACAGGAAAGAGAAAGAGAGAAGGTGTTGGAAGGCATCACGCCACGCGAAATGGAATTCCTCATCCATGTCTGTTCCGCCGATGAGCCGACCTATGAACAGATCGGCGAACTCATGGGGGTCCACCGCCGAACTGTGGATGGCTACCGGATCGGGCTTTTCGAAAAATTCGGCATCAAAAGCAAGACCGGGCTCGTGCTCTTCGCCATGCGCTGGGGCTTGATCGGCGCAGAGCGTTGATCGGTATTCAATAATGGCTTGTAGATCGGACTTCTCTTTCCAATACAAGTCTTTCACTTTGTGGCATATCTCTTGACAACCCGCCAGATCACTGAGATAAGAAATGCCATGAAACAACTCCTACTCTCCCTGTCACTTCTCTAGACTTGCCCTCGTAACTTCAGTGGTCATCGATCTCTGAAGGAGACTGAGCTCCGATCACAGGTGAACCGTTCCGTTCCAGAGGCTTAAAGGCCTATAGGACTTATTGGCACCTGTGATCGCTCGGGTCTTAAGGCTCATATAGAATCAGAGGCGTAGTGGCCTATTAGAGTTGTGAAGCAAAAAGACCTTCAGCTCAGCCCCTCCAGGGATCATGTGTCTAACCCAAAAGTAAGAACATGAGAAGGTTCTGGATAGGCGTGGATGTTAGTAAGAAGTCGCTGGATGTAGCCTTGGTACAAGTGAACGGCCGGGTGGAAGCCCAGGTGAAAGTGGCCAACAAGGCCGAAGCGATCCAAAAGCTGTGGGCGCGATGGGAAAAGAGCCATGGCCTGATCGCGGAGGATACCCTGGTATGCCTGGAGGCGACAGGTCATCACTCCAACCTGCCGGTGCTCACCTTGTTGGATATGAAGATCCCAACCTGGCTCGCGCACCCGACCAGTATCCTCAAGAGCATTGGTCATACCCGTGGCAAGGATGACAAGATCGATGCGCTCAGGATCGCCACTTACGCCCGCCGGTTCGATGACAAGGCACGGTTGGTTACAGAGCACTTCCGCCGCACTCTGCGCTTGAAGCAAATGATCACCGAGCGCAGGAATCTGGTGAGGCGCAAGGGTTTTCTGGATGCAAAGATGAAGGATGCTACCAGGTATTACAATGAAGAGGATCGCGACAACTGCCTACGTCGCGCCCAGGCGGAAGGAGCCTTGTTGAAGAAGCACATCAAGGAGCTTGATGTGGTGATCAAGGAGTTGATCAAGGCCGATGCGCAACTACATGAACAGTACAAGCTCCTGATGTCCATAGATGGTGTTGGCGAAGTGTTGAGCGCCAATCTGCTGGCCACCACTGAAGGCTTCACACGCTACAATACGCCCAGGGAACT
>JAEZAU010000129.1 GCA_023430325.1 Bacteroidota bacterium
AGCAATTGCACCGGATAGTGGATGCTCGTGGAGTGTTCCATGGCACCGACAGGTGTGGCCACGTAGCCGACCTTGTTCCAGCGGTAATGCCCGAACCATTCCTCGAAGTGATCGAAGGCGGTCTGCAGGTTCACGAAGCTGTTCTTCATATTCGTGGTGTCCTGCGGACGGGCGACGAGCACCACGAGAACTTCAGTGCCGGTGATGCTTGGGAACGTATCGCGTACAGCGGTGTAGTTGGATGCTGCCACCGCTGCGAGGTATGAAGGAATGGTGAGATCCTTGCGCCAATGGCGGATCAAGGTGTCGCCGCCGAGTTGAGTTTCACCGACCAGTTCGCCGTTGCACCAGGCGTTCTTACTCCCGGCGGTCTTGATGAAGAATTCGTAGGTATTGCGCTCGGTGAAATTGTCCACGCAGGGGAACCAGGCGCGGGCGAAGGAGTGGGGCACGTACTCGAAAGCGACACCGAGGTTGTAGATGTAGTTGGCCGTGGTATAGAAGCCGCCGAAACCGCTGGGATCGGTGACAGGATCGCCATGATAGTGGACCGTGAGGCTGAAGGTATCGGCAGGGGAGAGGGTGGTGCCGAGATCGATCGAAAGAAGTTCTCCGGCGTGGGTGAAGGAGTGTGTTCCGTTCTGGGATGTGACGGAATCCACCGTTAGGGTGAGGAGATGCAGTTGTAATTCAGAGATCGAAGCATCACGTGGAACCGCGGTGACCTCACAGGCGCCTGCGATCACATTGCCCAACGTGAGATCGAGGGTGATCTTCTGGTGGAGAATGTCCGCTGGCCAGAGTTCGATCGAAGTGCCACCGCCTTTTGCTGAACCGATCTGTTGTTTGAAATGCTGGCAGGTGTGTTGGGCAGTGAGTGGGAATGTGAGGAAATACAGGAACAAGGGCAGGAGCAGGTGCAGGCGCAGGTGCGCGGGATGCCCTTCGACGGGCTCAGGGTGACAACGGGGAATGAACACGGAACGCATGGTGGGAAAGGTACGGATCGGCTTGGCCGGAAAAGGATATCTGTTCGCCGGACGCGTTGTTCTGGCAGCACAGGAATTTCGCGCAAGGGATAGGAGCGGCACCCCGCAGCGCAGCGAGGAGTACAGCGGATAGCCCGGTGCCGCGCCCCGGCTTTTGCGGGGTGCGGCATGCGCCCCAAAAAACCACCGAAAAATCGACCGGCTGGCTTTGCATTGGAAGGATCCCTAATTTTGATCTGGCCGGTTGGAATCCCAAACATCCTTCTGGCGCTCAGATGAAACCGAGCACCGAACTGCATGACCTGATACGGTCGCTGACCAAATCGGAGAAACGTTTCTTCAAGCTACACTCAGCACTTCAATCGGGCGACAAGAACTACTTGAGGATCTTCGATGCGATCGATAAGCAGAAGGTGTACGATGAGGAGGTGTTGAAGAAGCAGTTCGCGAAGGAGACGTTCATAAAGCATCTGCCGAGCGAGAAGAACCATCTGTATAAACTGATCCTGAAAGCTCTGCGCGCGTACCATGCCGAAGGATCGGTGAGCGGCATCCTGAAGCAGGAGATCAAGAACATTGAGATCCTGTACAACAAGGCGTTATACGTGGAATGCAACAAGCTGCTGCATCGCGCCAAGCGGATCGCGAAGGACAACGAGCGGTTCTACTACTGGTTCGAGCTTTTGAGCTGGGAGAAGATGCTGTTGGAGGAGGCGTACGAGAGCGGCGAGTTCACAAAGGACCTTGATGCACTGATCGAAGAGGAGCGTGAGGTGATCGAGAAGTTGCGCAACCTGGCAGCTTACCACATCCTCTACAGCAAGATCAATTATGTGTTCCGCAGTGGAGGGTATGTGCGCACAGAGGAAGAGCATGCGATGGTGGAGGAGATCAGCGAACATCCGTTGATCAAAGGCAAGAACACGGCGCTCTCCAAACGTGCTGCAACGATCTGCTACTACACGCAGGGATTCTGCTATTGGGCGAAGCGCGATTGGAAGACCAGCCTTGAAAAGTTCCAGCGGACCAAACAGATCATGGATGAGAATCCACTGATCAAGAACGATCTGCCAAAACGATACATCCGTACGCTGCATTACATCATCAATGGGCAGATAGAACTGAACCAGTTGGAGAAGGCGCGTGAGAACATACAGCTGATGCGGGCGTTGAAGGAAGAGGCCGGGTTCAGTGGCCAGAACATGGAGACGCAGATCTTCGTGGCGAGCTACCTGAGCGAATTAAGACTTTACGATCGCGCCGGAGAATTTCAGAAAGCATCAGCGTTGGTGGAAGAAGTGATCGCCGGGATGGAGGAGATAGGCGATCGGCTGCACAAGGAATTCGAATTGGAATTCTACTTCGCACTCGCATGCATCCATTTCGGTGGCGGCCAATACAACAAATCGCTTTTCTGGTTGAACAAGGTGCTCAACGACAATGAGCCGACTTTACGCCAGGACATCTTCACCTACGCGCGTCTCTTCAATCTGGTGGTGCATTATGAACTCGGCAACTTCGATCTGCTGGAGTACATCGTGCGCAGCACGCAACGCTTCCTCACCAGAAGGCACCGCGCTCACCAGATGGAAACGCTGCTCATCGATCACGTGAAGAAGCTTGCCCGCATTACCGATCCGGTGGCGAGAAAGGAGAAGTTCAGATCGTTATCGGTGCAGGCTACTGAGCTCTTCAAGGACCCTAACGAAGGACTTGTGCTGAAGTATTTCGATGTGGCCGCATGGATCGAAGCGCATGTGGAAGGTATCACCTTCGCCGAAGCGGTGGCACGGAAGAGCAAGCGTTCACTGGTGAAGTGATCACGGTGTGGTGACCACTTCGGGACGCATGATCCTGAATTCGGTGCGGCGGTTCTGCTGGTGAAGTTCTTCGGTGCATTGCACATTGTCCTTGCAATGGTTCACCAACCTCGATTCGCCATGTCCCTTCGCCTTCAACCGTGTGGGGTCGACACCCTGGCGGACGAGGAAATCCACGGCACTTTTCGCACGCGCTTCACTGAGCAGCAGATTGTATGTATCGCTCGCGCGGCTATCGGTGTGTGAGCTCAGCTCGAAGTGATATTCCGGATTGTCGTTGAAGAGTCGCGCAAGCTTCATCAATTCGATGGCCGCATCGGATCGGATGTCCCACTTGTCGTAATCATAATAGATGTTGTTCACCACGATCGGCCTGTCCATTTCGATCGGGATCAACGCAACATCCATGTCATAGGTCTTGCTGGTGCGCTGGCCGATGGTGCTGAGATCCACTGTTTCATTGAGCCAGCCATCTTTCGTGGTTTGCAGTTCGAGTTCCTGGCCTGGCAACAGGTCCATGATGAATTCACCCGCAAGGTCGGTGGTCACGGTCCGGCTTTCCCGTGTGGCTTTGTTCATCACCTTCACCAATACCTGCGGAATGGGCACGGATGTATTGTAGTCGATGCAGCGGCCCTTAAGCGTCAATACCGGATCGTTCTGAGTGATGGAATGGATCATGTCATGTCCCGTTCGATCGGAACTGATGAATCCTGATCGGCCATCCTTTTCCCACACCAATGCGAAGTCATCGAATGATGAGTTCAGCGGATAGTTCATGTTCTGTGGCTTCACCCATTCACCATTCTCCCTCCATGTACGGAATACATCAAGCCCGCCGAGCCCTCCATGCCCGGTGGAGGAGAAGAGCAGGGTGTCACCATGAACAGTGGGGAACATCTCGTTCGCTGATGTGTTCAGCACGCCTCCGAGGTTGATCGGATCGCTCCAGCCTTCAGAGGTGCGTGTGCAGAAATAGAGATCGGTGCCTCCGAGTCCACCAGGCCGATCGCTGATGAAGTACAGCGTGTTCCCATCATTGCTAAGCGCTGCGTGGCCGGTGGAAAAGTCCTCTCCATTGTGTGCGAACTGGTGGATATTGCCCCATTCGCCATCGTTCAGCTCGGCGCGGAAAAGCTTCAGGTGACTGATACTGCTACCGTCCTTGTTCAATCGGAACTTGTAATAATCACTGCGCGTGAAATACATCGTTCTGCCATCGGCGCTGAAGACCACCGGGCCTTCATGGAACCGACCGTTCACCCCGCCTTTCAGTTCAGTGGGTCTGCTCCAGGCGCCAGCAGGCGTGCGTGAGGTATGGTAGAGATCAAGGAATGACATGCCGTTCCATGGATTGGCCATGGAAGTTCCTGGAGGCCGTTCACCGGCGAACACGATCCCGTTCTGGTGGAATGTCGCACTGAAGCCACCCGAGATCCCTTCAAGAGTTAGCGGCCTTACTGAATACAACGAGCTGTCCTTGAAATACGATGCGCGTTCCCTGCCGGCCGCAAGCATTTGCGCGATCACCGGATCATCTGGACCGGACCGATCGAGATATGCCATGGCCTCATCGGTCCTCTGCAGGCTCATCAACACCTGGCCGTAATGCTTCGATCTTTGAGCATCGAGAGGCGAGATGCGTTCCGCAAAGGCATACCAGTTGGCGGCTTCGTGCCACTTGTTCTGTCTCCGATAGGAATCGGCCAGCTTCAATGCGGTCTCCCGATCGTTGCTGTTCTGCATGACCTTCTCGTAGCTGCACGCGGCCTTCTTGTATGCCAATCTATCGTAGGCCTTGTCAGCGGTGGCCATGTGATGCGCAGTGCACGAGCAGAGCACGATCGCAGGCAGCAGCAGTTGTAGGTACTTCTTCATGATCGCGCGCATCAGAAATAACGTGGTGATCTGATCTTGATGAGGTCTCGCCCGAGATCGATGCCGAGCATCACTTCGTGGCTTCCTGATGAATAGTTCCTGAGCCTGTTGGTGGTCATGTCATACGCATAACCGATCCGCATCTGGGGGTTCACCTGATATTCCAGCATTCCGATGAAGGCATCTCCTGTACGATAGCCTACACCGAACCAGATCCGTTCACGGTAGAGCAGGTTGCAATTCACATCCGCTTCAAGCGGAACATTGGGCGTGTATTTCACCATGGTGCTCGGCTTTATATCCAGATACTCACCCAGGGGAAAGACCTTGCCGGCATGCAGGTAATAATGTTGCGTGAAATAGCGCTCCTTCAAACCTGCGATCTGCGCCTGTAATCCTTTATCGATCGCATGGATGGTGGGGACCGACAGGCCTATGTATGAGCTGGCATCGTACCAGTAAAGGCCGAACCCGAACTTGCCGACCTTCCTGTTGTTGATGTTGTTGGCGAACACCTGATCGTTCGTGTCCCAGATCGTTAGATCGGAAAGCCGCGCCGAATAGATCGACATGCCTGCCTTAAGGCCGAACGCCAATCGGCTGAGGTCGCTCACCTTCAAATGGTATGCGTAATGTGCTGCGACATCGGTCTCGCGTGTGACACCGATCTGATCATGTACGATCGAAAGGCCGAGGCCCATCCTGCCATGCATCAACGATCCATCGATCGCGGCCATGCTGGTGCGTGGCGCGCCTTCCATCTGCAGCCATTGCGTGCGGTGCAACATGCTCGTGCTCGTATAGCCGTGGCTGCCTGCGTACGCAGGATTGAGGAACAGACCATTGAACATGTACTGGCTTACCATCACTTCCTGCTGGGCGAATGCCGGGGCCACGGCCACCATCACCGCACCCATCGCTATGTTCCTTAATGATTTCATCGGTCGTTGCGGTTTATGATCAGCGACGCATGTCGACGTAGCCTTGCAGCGTACGTTCGCCCTTGTTCAAGGTGAGTATCACGAAATAGGTTCCGTTCGGTAATTCTTCACCGATCGAATTGTCACCGGCCCAATCGTTCTTGTAGTTGAGGCGATCATAGACCACGTTGCCCCAACGGTTGAAGACAGTGAACGTGTTCTCAGGGAATGCTTCAAGACCGCGGATGATGAACGTATCGTTCTGTCCATCGCCGTTCGGACTGTAACCTGTCGGCATTTCGAGGATCTGTGGTTCCGTCAATTCTATCGTTCGCAGTACGGAGCAACCGTTGGCGTCCGTTACTTCCACGACATAGGTGCCTGCTCCAAGACCATTGATGTTAGCGCCTGACATGCCGTTGGACCATTCGATCGCATAAGGCGGTGTTCCGCCCGATGGGGTGATCTGGATCGATCCATCGTGAGCATTCTCCACGCTGATGTTGTGGCCGTGTGAGAACAAGGATGTGCTCACATCCACTTCCATCGAAGTGTTCTCAGAAACGGTATGGATCGAATTCCAGGTGCAGCCGTTCGCGTCGGAAATGTTCACTTCGTATGTGCCTGCGGAGAGCGCATTGATGTCCTCATCCGTAGACCCGTTGTTCCATTGGATGTTGAACGGTCCTGTGCCAGAAAGTATGGTAAGGTCGATGTTGCCATCGGTACCGGAGTTGCACAGATTGTGAGAGACCAAGGCCTCAGCGATCACACCTGGAGCTCCGGTGATCTGTACCTGGAGCGTATGCTCGCATCCATTGGCATCGGAGATGTTCACGGAATAAGATCCGGCCGGTACACCAACCAGGTCTTCTGTGCTCGATCCATTGGACCATGCATATGAATATGGCAACGTTCCGCCCGAAACACCCAACTCTGCACTTCCAGTGGATGTGCCGCAATCTGCCGCGGTGGTGGAAACAGTTGCTGTGATCGCCTCAGGACTGGAGATGATGATGCAGTCCTGAATGGAACAGCCGTGCGTATCAGTAACTGTGATGCAATATTCGCCCGCGGGAACATTGTTCATGTACAGCGGTGAGCCGGGTGCGATGGGGCCGTTCCATGAATGAACATAGGTTCCGGTACCACCATAGAGATCGGCCTGGATCCCACCGTCGTTACCACCAGAACAACTCACGTTCGCGATGGAGAGAGCAACGCCAACGGCCTCAGGTGCCACCACATTGATCCATTGCTCAGATGTGCAGCCATTGATATCCGAGACCGACAGGTGATAGGCGCCACCACCGATCCCGTTCAGATCAAGCGTGAAGGTTTGTGTGCCATCCGGCAGCGTCCAGGAATGTGTGTAGCCGCCGCTGCCACCGGTGATCTCCGCATCGATCCAACCATCCTGTGAATCATGGCACGTGACACTGAATTGATCGTACGTGCTCACGTTGGTATTCACAAGAAGTGCGCTGTCGGGTTGCGTGAGGGTGATATTCGTGGAGAAGGTGCATTGGTTCGCATCGATCACCACCAATTCATAGGAGTAATCACCTGCGGGCAGGTCGTAGATGTTCGCCATGTCATACTCCAGGCTATCAGGCCCGCGCCAGAAGATCTCGTAGTTGCCACCGCCACCTGTCACGGTCGCTTCGATCCAACCATCGCTTGCGCCGAAGCAGCTCACATTGGTCCCACTCGGATAGAGCGACACATTGAATTCGGCCGATATCATATCGATCGGCTCGGTGAGTGTGATCGAGGTGTCAGCCATACAGCCGTTCGCATCGGTGACCGATATCAGGTAATCTCCCGCGAAAAGTCCAGGGTTCGAATTGGAATTCGAGAAATACCCATCGGGACCATTGATCACGATCTGGTAAGGCGCTGTTCCACCGAAAGGCGAGAGGTCTATCACACCACTGCTGTCACCAACGCACTGCAGGTTGTACTGGCCATAGAATGAAACGTACGCGCCGCTTTGCAATGGTGTGGGATCAGCTATCGTTGCTGTGAAGGCCGCGCTGCAACCCAGGTCACTGGAAACCTCGAGTTGATAGGTACCACCGATCAGATCGGTGAGATCTTCCTGCGTTCCGATCGGTCCATCTGGACCTGTCCAAGCATAAGTGTATGCTCCACTGCCACCTGCGACTGTTGCATCAATGCTTCCGGCATCATCACCAAAGCAGATATTTTCCGTAACTGTGAAATGCGCAGTGATCGCGGCTGGTGCAGTAAGGTCGAAGGTCTGCTCATGTAAACATCCGTTCGCATCCATGATCACCAGCTCATATGTTCCAGCTGCGAGAGCGGATATATCCTCGGCGACGGAACCGAAACCACCCGGCCCGTTCCAGCTGTAGGAGAATTCCGGTGTTCCGCCAGTGATCGAAAGATCGATCGAACCATCATTTCCAGTACAACTCACCTGGTAACCATCGCCAGCATCGCCGATCGATGCAACGACCGAGAGAGTATCGGGCTGGGTGAGGGTGATACTGCCGTTGGTCGTACAACCATTGGCGTCCGTTACGATCACTGAATAACTTCCAGCGACCAGGCCGTTCAGCGCATTGCTGATGGAGGAGAAACCATCTGGCCCGTTCCACTGGATCGTGTAGGGAGCTATCCCCCCGGAGATACTGATGCCCGCATCACCAGTGGCCATTCCGTTGCAGCTGATGTTGTATCCGCCGTTGTAGCTCGTGCTGTTGAGGGCGATGTTCAATGGCGATGGATCCGTGATGGTCGCTGTGGACGACGAGGCACATCCGTTCACATCGGTCACTGTGATCATATACGCACCAGCTGTAAGGCCTGTGAGTGATGCCTGATCGGATGAGTAGCCCGCCGGGCCGTTCCAGAGAATGGTGTAGCCACCCATGCCGCCACTGATCGTTGTGTTGATGGAGCCATCCGTGCTGCCAGCGCAACTCGTCCCGAACCCGCCTGATGCTGCGAGCACCTGCAGATCGATAATGATCGGATCGGGAGCGGTGAGCGTGTGTGTGGAAGTAGCGGTGCAACCAAGATCATCGGTCACCACCACGCTGAAGGTTCCTGCAGTGATGCTGGAAAGATCCTCGCTGAACGCATCGTTGTTCCACTGGTAGATATAGTTGCCGCTTCCGCCGGTGACGGTAAGGTCGATCCAACCATCCGTACCACCAGCGCAACTCACATTTCCACCGTTCACCACCGAGATGGTCGCGTCGATATCGATCGCGGGTGGAGATATCAGCGATATGGTCGTTTGCGTCACGCAACCGTTCGCATCCGTGACCGTGACATCATATACGCCGGCCGCGATATCCTGAAGATCTTCCGAGGTGGAGGAGAATCCCTGCGCGGATGACCATTGCACCTCGTACGGTGGGGTGCCTCCACTGATATTGAGATCGGCCGATCCATCCGTGGCACCTGCACAGGAGACATTCCATCCGCCTGCGACAATGGACAATTGAACCTCCAGAACGATCGGCTCAGGTGCATCGAGAACGATCGTATCCCCGACCACGCATCCGTAGGAATCGTTGATGTGGAGGTAATAGGTTCCTGCTTCAAGTCCTGTGGGATCCTCCATGCCGGCCACATTGCCGAATTCATCGGACCAACTGAAATAGTAGGGTGGAGCGCCCCCATTGATGGTCAGATCGATCCACCCATCACTTCCACCGTTGCAACTGATGTTCGATCCGTTGTAATTCGAAATGTCGATCGTGTGCGTCAATGCGCTTGGTGCACCATCGATCACCACGGGCAGATATTTCGGCGTATCGCAGCCGTTGTTGTCCACCACTTCCACCATGTACATGCCTGGAGCGAGACCAGTGGCCGTAGGTCCATATTGGGGCGGTACGGTGTTCCAGGTGATGGAGAACGAATTGCTTCCGCCCCATGTGGTCACCGTGGCCCAACCATCATTCGCACCGTAACAGGTTTCGTTCGCGAAGTTCTCGATGACGCCATGTATCGCGAACTGCGGCTCCGAGATGGTGACCTGTGTGCTGGCCGTGCAACCATTCGCATCTGTAACGGTCACTGCATAGGTTCCTGCTGCCAGATCGGTCGCGTTGGATCCGGTCTGTTCGGGAACGGTGTTCCATGTATAAGTGTAAGGCGGTGTGCCACCGGAAGCCTGTGCACTTGCTGTGCCTTGATCGCCACCGAAGCAGAGCTCATTGGTGAACGCGGTAATGGAAACCGAAAGAGGTGCGGCCGGTCCGGAGATGGTGACCTCACCTTGAGCAGTGCATCCGTTGGCATCTGTGGTAACGATGGTGTAGATGCCCGCAGGATAATTGATGAGGGAGCTTCCGATCGGCTGGCCATTGAGCGTGTAGGTGTATGGCGCAGCACCGCCGGACACCTGGAATTCGGCACTGCCCGTACTATCACCGAAACAAAGGACATCACCAGAAGAGATCATCTGGGGCGCACTGATCGATGCGGGTTCTGTGATGGTGACGCTGGCAACGCTCTGGCATCCATTGCTGTGTTGAGCGATCACCTGGTATGTGCCGGCCGGAACATCGGTAAGGGTAAGGCCGCTCTGTGGAGGAGTGGTGTTCCATTGTGCCCATTGGATGTTGGAAGATCCGCTTACTGTGATCGTGGCCGAGCCGGTACTTCCGCCATTGCACACGTTATTGGTCTGCTGACTGATACTGATGGATGAATTGCCAGGTTGGCTCACCGAGAATGATGCGGAGGAGGTACATCCATTGGCATCTGTCACCGTGGTGGTATAAGTGCCGCCAGCCCCGAGTTCAACGGTCTGTGTGTATTGTGCAGGTATGGTGTTCCATGAATAGGAATAAGGAGGTGTGCCTCCGGTCACCGCAGCCGTGGCCGAACCGTGCGGATTGTTCTGCCCCTGGCATTGGTACAGATCGGTGATGTTCGTCACGTTGGCTACCAGCGGTGCGGAAGGCTGTGTGATCACAACAGAAGAAGTGGTTGTGCAGCCATAACCATCGGTCACCGTCACGAGCCTATTTCCTGCTGGAAGCCCCGTTGCGGTAGCTGTTGTCTGCACAGGTGAAGTATTCCAACTGATGGAATAGGGAGGTACACCTCCACTGATCACTACAGTTGCGCTACCTGTATTGTTCCCATGACAAAGCACATGTGAAACATTACCGATGGATGCGGTGAGCGCTGGTGGTTCAGTGAGCGTGCGGTCAGCAGATACGCTACAACCGTTCTGGTCGGTGACGGTCACCGAGTACGATCCGGCCACCACGTTGCTTATGTTCTGGGCCGTGCTTGAGAAGCCGTCCGGACCCGTCCATGAATAGGCATAAGGCGCAGTTCCGCCGGTCACAGAAAGCGTTATCGATCCGCTGTTGGTGCCACCACATGCGATGTTCTGGCCGTAGGTGAGTACGGTCGCGTTCGTGGTGGCGGAGAGAACGGCCGGCATGGTCACGTTGAAGCTCTGGGTCTTTGAGCAACCTGAGGCAGAGGTGACCATTACAGTATATGTCCCTGCTCCTATGTTCACCAGATCTTCCGTGGAAGAGGAGAAACCACCCGGGCCGCTCCAATTGTAGGTGTACGGACCATTCCCGCCGGAGACGGTGAGATTGACGGCTCCATTGCTCTGGCCGTTGCATAATGGGCGAGTGATCACTGCGGACAATGCAACATCTACCACGGTGATAGTTCTATCGATGATGCGTGAGCAGGAGCCGTTGGAGATGAGCACCGAATAGTTCGAAGTGCCGGCAGGTGTTGCTATCGGGGAGGCCGAAGTGGTGGAACTTAAGCCTGCGCCCGTCCAGGAGTAAGAGGTTCCACCGGTGGCTGAGAATTGAACACTGCCCCCATTACAGATCACTGGTGCATTCGGTGTCACGCTCCCTGGCAGTTCATCCGTCAGTGCTATCTCCAACGTATCTGCCATGATGGAAGGACACACGGGGTTGCCTAGAATGAACCGCAGATGTTCGGTGCCTTCCATGGACCCATCGGCGATCGGCGAAATGGGAACATCAACGTAGGTCGCGCCTCCGGGAATGATCGCTTGTTTCGGGACCGCAGGATCGGTGATGCCGATAGCTGTGTAATCAGTGCCATTGATCGCTGTGCCTTGCAGATAGTATTCCACCGTAAGCGGAAGGGCACTGGCGATCGCACGGCTGAAACGTACGTGACCGCTGTTGCATCCCTCCACAAGCTCGGCGATACCGATGTTGGTGAAGGCTGACATGGTGACCGTATTGCTGTTCAATTTCTGCAGGAAGATGCCGCTGTCGAAGAGCCTGTCGGAAGCATCAGCGATCACCACTTTGATATGGTAACTCTGGCAGGGGATCACCGGGCTCGTCGCTGTCAAGCGCCTGGTGCCGGCATCATACTGGATATGCTGGCCACCGGTGTTGTCCTGGAAATGCTGGATGTTCACCGCGCTGTTCACCGTGTTGATGCTCACTGGTGTGCTCGTGCCGGGGACCAGTGCAATATTTTGCTCGTTGCCCGCAGAGGGATCACCCGTGATGCCTGGTCCACTGATGTAGATGCCGAACACATCATTGAACTGCGACCCCACCCACTCATGGTATTCTTCACTGGCGAAGACATAATCGAACGCGATGGAATCACCGCTTGCGATCAGATCGAATTCGAAGCGGCATGCATCCAAGGTCGATCGGCCGGTAGTGGCGTTCAACAACGGATCACCGGTCGTGTTCTGTTCGAAGGAACTGTTCTGCGTGGTGTTCGGTCCTATCGCATTGGTAATGCTTCCAGTGGTGAGCAATACGCCGTCGGTCACTTCCAACGCTGTACCGTTGTAGTTGAAGGTGCCATATCCGGCGGAATGACAATCGATTGTAGGGTTCTCAATGCGGATGCCCTGACCTTGAAGAGAGTTCACCAGAGCATCCAGATCGCTTTGGGATGTTACAGTGAGCTGGGCACTTACCGATCCAACGGTCACCAGAAGAAGGCTTGTCGCCGTGCCTCGAATGCGTGGAAACACTTTGATCATTGTCCTTTGAGCGATCATGGCTGGCGGTATTGTGCACAAAGGCGCTCAGCCTCGGCAATGTCCATCTGGGAAGTGGTGATCTTGTTACGCGCGATCCGGCGATGGAGCAATGGGTCAACATCGCTCAACTCGATCCTT
>JAEZAU010000139.1 GCA_023430325.1 Bacteroidota bacterium
TATGGTCCTGGTAAGGCAGCTTGTAGGCAACACGATATGCGTACACGCCATCGGGTGACATGCGGCCATTCACTGAACCATCCCACGCATCGTAAGGATCGGTGGTGGTATAGATGATCTCGCCGAATCGATCGAAGATCTGCATCTTGAATCCTTCAGGCTGGCATTCGCCTTTCCAGCTCCAGCTGTCGTTGAATTCGTCGCCGTTCGGTGTAAAGGCGGTAGGGATCCACACGGTGCATGAGTCGGAGCAGTCCTCGATACGGATAGTACGCTCCACATTCACTACGCCGCATGTCAATTCCGCTTCGAGAGTGACAAGGATCTCGCCTTCTCGCGTGAAGCGGATAACGGGATCGATGTCTGTTGAAAGCGGCGCCGCATCACTGAAGTTCCAGCGGGCACTTACGATGGCTGAATCTGCGATGAGCGTGAACTCGGCTGGATCCTGCATACAGCGAGCGTTCATGGTGAAGTCCGCAACGCAAAGACATTCGATCGACAGGATCATGGCATTCGCACTGTCCGCACAACCATTTCCATCCATCGCCACGATCATGTATGCACCTTCATCAGAGACAGCAGTTGGATCGGCCAATGGATCTCCGTTGAAGTAATATGATGCGTTGGTCCCATTCACCGGGAACGCTATGCTGAGATCCACCGTTTGCCAGGGACATAGCGTAAAAGTCTGATCCGCACCCAATGCTGGACCGGCGTTCACTATTACGCTTACGAAGGCCGTATCGCTGCAGCCGTTCGGATCGCTGGCGATGAGACGATAGGATCCTGGCACAGTAACAGAAGCCGGGTCGTTCACGAGTGCTCCGCTGAGCGTCCAGGAATCAACGGTGCCATTGGTTGGAATGATCGCTGTCAGATCCACGGTTGCACCATCGCAAATGGAGATCTGTTGGTCGTTGCCAAGTGCTGGTGCCGCAGTATGTTGGATCGTGGCGTTCGCGGTAGAAGAACATCCATCGGTATTCACGGCGGTCAACACATACGCTCCTTCATCAAGTACATTTTCCGGGTCGTTCACTGGAACACCTGAGATCTCCCAGGTGGCAGTGAATGATGCAGTGTTGAAGAGCGCCGTGAGATCCACTGGAACGTTCGCGCAAACAGTAAGCGTAACGTCAGCGCCAAGAATTGGAGGTTGTGAAACCTCCAATTGCACGTTCGCAGTATCGGTGCATCCGACGGCATTTGTGACCACGAGAGTGTACGTGCCGGCATCGGTAGTGGAATATGGATCGGGCACAGGAGCTCCGGCAAAAGTCCAATCCATGGAAAGACTTGTTGCTGATGTGAAATAGGAGACGAGATCTTCACCAACGCCTTCGCATGTGGTGGCCATCATGTCCGGCTCCAGCTGCGGGGCCACATTCACGCTGATGTTCGCGAATGCCGTATCGGCACAGGCACTGCCGGGGGAAACGATCAATTGGTATGTTCCGCCGGCAATAATGGAAGTGGGATCGTTCACCGGGATCATCATATAGCTCCACTCGGTGGAAAGGCCGGTGGTAGTGAATAATGTGGTGAGATCGAACGTGGCGTTGCTGCAGAAGGAGGCATTCTGGTCGGGACCCAGGTCGGGGGCCTGATCCACGGTAACTGTTATCTCCGCCAGATCCGAACAGCCCTCGGCGGATGTAGCCACGAGCGTGTAGGTGCCTGCGTCAGTGGCTGCGATAGGGGCAGGTATCGGTGCGCCTCCCAATTGCCATTCAACGGAAAGGCCAGCTGTGTTGTATAGCGCTGTAAGATCGGCGGAAGAGCCTGCGCACAGGCTCACGGTCTGGTCGGCCCCCAGGTCGATCGGATCCTGGAAATTCAGAGTTACAGTTACTGTATCGGAACAATTGGATGCAGCAGCATCGGTCACCTGGTATATACCTGGTGTTGTGGCAGCGCTGACCGCTGACCCAGTTACAGGTATGCCGTTCAATGTCCACGCCGGTGTGATGGATCCAAAGTTGAACAGGGCATTCAGATCAATGGGATCATTGCCACACTGATCAACCACCTGATCCGGTCCAAGCGAGATCGAACCAACGGTCAATTCAAATTCCGCAAAGTACCAGCATCCATCCCACTGATCATAAGCATCGATCCAATAGGTGCCAGGTTCGGTCGCTGCATAGGGATCGGACATGGCCTGGCCGTCCCATGGCGTTACAGAGATACTGTAACCGTTTCCAAGGGATTCATAATAGCCCTGAATGTTAGCGCTGCCGCCCGCGCAGATCATCTCCGAACCATTTGGGATGCCACCCCAGCACATCGGTGGCGGGGGACTGTTGAATGCAAAGCTGAATCCTCCTGCGGCTGCACCGTTGAACCAGCCCTCCGTATAGGGGCCACCACCAGGTCCGGGGCTTGTTACTGAGCAAGCCGTATCTATCACCGTGATGGTCCACGTGCCATCCGCCAGCTCGCCGTTAAAGATGTTCAGCGATCCTCCCTGGGCCGTGAAATAACCAGTGAATGGAGCCGCACCCGTAGTTATGGAAGGGTACGATTCGTACATGAAAGAGGTATTGGTATAATTCGCTCCTCCTGCGCCATTGAATGCCGATAGCAGTAAAGTTGTGCCTTCCGGTGATGTCAATTCTATCTGAAGTGTTTGCGGATGGTCGGACGTGATATCGATCGTCAGGGAATACAAAGAATACATTCCGGACCATGGGTCCCCCAGCGCGCCCAACCAGCCGACGCCCGAAACATTTGCAGTGAACGTGCTGGTATCACATAGTGGAATGGGGCCGCTCGTAAATGGAATGACGCTGACCTGGCCGTAAGATGATCTGATGGAAAGTATCGAAATGATGCAGATCGCAATGATCCGAAAAGGAATTGGGCTGCCCATCAAGATCGTTATTGTGTAACAATGACGTGTAAGGTACGAATTGGTTGCTTGTTGAGTGTGAAAGACTTACGCACATCTTTCAACGCTCTTCATCGATCTCCTTTACCCGATAACGCACCAGCTTCTCGATCAACCCGATCGGCAATTCCTCATCCAGCGGGAATTGGATCGAACCTCGGCCTACTTTGTAGGCTGAAAGTTCCTTCTTGAAGGCCTCGTTGGTGGTGGGCAGCGCGTAGAACCCGATATGTTCCTTGAATGCCGCAAAATGCACCAGGTTCTTCCTCAGGAAGAAGGTGGGAATGCCGTAGCTCATTTTCTCCGTCGCCTCCGGCGCGATCCGCTTGATGAGCGATCGCAATTGCTGCAGCTTTTCCTGCACTTCCGGCGGAAAGTTTGATATGTATGAGTCAATGTCGACCGGTTTGGCAGGCATCGCGTGAAAGTAACTCTTCACTTTCTTTAAATACGGATCCGCTGCACCTGCATTTATCTTCGGCTCCATTGGTCCGCGAATTCGATCCGGCCAGCGTGATGTACGAATCCCGAATGAGCGAACTGAACGAGCAGGAACTCATGGCGAACCTGCCCATGGGCATCGCCATTTTCGACAAGGATCTCCGCTTCCGCTATATGAACCAGGCGGCCGCCGATCTCTACCAACTTCCCATCAGCGCGGTGATCGGCCGCCATGTCTGGGATGTGTTCCCCGATCTGGTCGGCACGGACGTCTATCACCTTTACATGCGCACGATCAAGGAGCGCGTGAATGGCAGCATGGAGTTGTTCTATGAGCCATGGCAGAGCTGGTTCGATATCAAAAGCCAGCCGATGGGAGAGGATGGCATGGTGGTGTTCTTCCAAAGCAACGCCGATCGCAAACACGTGGAGCGTAAGCTGGAAGAGACCAGTGAGGCGTCGCGCAGGCAACAACGGATCTACACCACCATCCTGGACCATACGCCCGATTTCGCGTACGTATGGAACCTGGAGCACAAGTTCATCTACGCCAACAAAGCGCTCACGGACCTTTACGGGATCACAGGCGAAGAGATCGTCGGTAAGGGATTTCGTGATGTGGGCTACCCCGAATGGCATGCACGCATGCACGAGGATGAGATCGATCAGGTGGCACGTACCGGAAAGCCGTTGCGTGGCGTGATCCCGTTCACCGGCGCGAGCGGTGGCGGCGTGTACGATTACATCTTCATTCCCGTATTCGATACGGATGGAAGGGTGGAGGCAGTCGCCGGCACCACGCGCGACATCACCGAACTGCGCAACGCCACCGAGGCACTTGAAGAGAACGATAAACGAAAGGATGAATTTCTTTCGGTGCTCGCGCACGAATTGCGCAATCCGCTTTCACCGTTGATGAACGGCCTGGAATTGCTTGAACTGGATCTGCCCGACGAGGAGCGCAGGCATACGCGGAAGATGATGCAACGCCAGTTGCTTCAACTGAAACATCTGGTGGATGACCTGATGGAAGTGAGCCGGATCAATCGCGGTGCCGTGAAGCTGCGCATGGCGCCGATGGATCTGAGCGAAGTGGTCAACCACGTGGTGGATGTGATGGCACCGCAGATCGAAAAACTTCGGCACACGTTGGAGGTCGACATCGAAAAGGACCTGCCGATCCATGGCGATCGCACACGACTTACTCAAGTGTTGATGAACCTGGTGGAGAACGCTTGCAAATACACACCGGCCGGCGGAAAGGTTTGTGTGAAGGCTGTGCGCGAAGGCGATCGCGCCGTGGTGCGGGTGATCGATACCGGCATGGGGATCCTTCCATCCGACCAGGATGCGATCTTCACCATGTTCAAGCAGGTGGAGCGGAGCGATGCGCCGAAGCAGGGCGGCCTCGGGATCGGGCTCAGCCTTGCACGACAACTCGTGGATCTGCACAACGGAAGCCTCAGCGTAGCCAGCGAAGGAGAGAACAAAGGCAGCACGTTCACCGTGGAATTGCCGATCGAGGATACTCCGGAGTCCACTGCGATCGAACCGCCGCGATCGATGCCCATGCGCACGCACAAGGTGCTGGTGGTGGATGATAATCACGATGCCGCTGATTCACTCGCTTTGATGTTGAAGAACATGGGCCATGAAGTGAAGGTGGCGTACAACGGCGAGGAAGCGCTTTCCGTGGTGGACGCCTTCGCGCCGGCGCTGATCTTCCTCGATCTCGGCATGCCACGGATCAATGGTTACGAAACGTGTGTACAAATGCGGCGCATGCCTTCACTGAAGGGGACGCGCATCTATGCGTTGAGCGGCTGGGGCCAGCCCGAAGTGCGCAGCCGCACTGAGAATTCTGGCTTCAACGGGCATCTGGTGAAGCCGTTGGAACGGAACGAATTGCTCGAAGTGCTCAACGGTTAGATCATTCCGGCAGCGCGAACAGATCCGCATCGGGATCTGAAATTCCCTGGATCGCCTTTCCGATCAGATCGGCAGCGATGCGGCTGAAGATCATTCCATTTCCGCTGAAGGCAAGGATCGCAAAACAGTTCGGGAGGCCTGGTACGGCGCCGATCGATGGCAGGCCGGTGGTGCTCGCGCCGAACGTTCCCGTCCATGCGAATTCCGCTTCGGCATCCAGCTGCGGGAACAATTCCTTCAGTTTCCGTTGAAGCGTTCGCGTTTTTTCGGGCAGAAGGGCGTCGCGTGCTTCCGCATCGGCGATCGGTTCATCCTCGCCACCGCAGATCACACGTCCATCGCGCGTGGATCGGATGTAGAGGTAAGGATCGGCCGCTTCCCATATCATCGCCCGCTCGGGCCAGATCCGTGCAGGTTGCTGGCGTGTAGCGATCGCGTAAGTGGAATCGATCCGGTGCCGATCGGTCTTCACATATTTCAAGACTTCATAACCTGTGGCGAATACCGCAGAACGGGCGCGCACGATCGCACCGCGATCGGTTAGCAGTTCCACGCCGGAAGATGACGCATTCACTTCCTTCACTTCCACCGGTG
>JAEZAU010000201.1 GCA_023430325.1 Bacteroidota bacterium
TAAATTGACCATATCCATACGGCCGATATACCTCCAGCTCATTGTTGAAGGTCGGGTCAATGGAACCATCAGGCATCAATCGCACAAAGTGCAAACTATCAGAAGAGAAACTACTTGCTTTGAATAACCCCGACACTAGCAGTCTGCCATCATCCAAGGCGGTTATCGTTCTTGCATCTCCCCAATCGATCGGGCTTTGAAAGCTTTCATCAAGCGCTCCATCGGCATGCAAACGGAAGACCTTTCTATCGATCGGCTCGCCCTCCTGCAAGGTGCAAAGACCACAAGAGATAACGAACTTCCCATCAGGCAAAGGACAGATGGTATTGACCGTACCATTACCCTTTCGATGGACTCTTGTAGTATCAAGATAACCTGTATTTGTGAACCAGATGAAATTATAACCTCCCTCGAAGCCGCGGATGGAGTCTGAAAGAATGTGCTTCCCGCCAATCACCAGGCTACCATCAGGGAAGACATGATAATCCCCGTAGAACAATGAACTGAAATAGGGACCCAAGTCCATGTTGATGAACTCGGTATCCAGTGCGCCTGAGATATGTCTGCGGCGAACCGTTTGGCCCACACCCACATAGAACTTGTCCTCCCACCGTGTCATTTTCCCACCCATGGCTGGGTAAGGCGGGTAGGAAGGATCCACCGACCCATCAAGATTTAACAACGCGCCGTGCCTGCTAACAAGAGGAGGTATGGGATCACCAGGGAAGCGAAATGTGCCGGAGATGATCACTCTGCCATCTTCTAAAGGAATGATGGAATTAACAGTAGGGCCCCCACCACTAATGCTGGAGACCAGCTGCGCCTGAAAAGTGGTATCTACACTGAATGGGGCTTGTGCGATAATAACAATCTCCCCCGGTAGAATGGCTATCAAGAACACTATCCGTTGGAATACGCTGCCCATCATTCCTCCAAGATAAGTTTTTGGGCAGGAAGCAGCAATTCATCACCATCTCGTAACTCCACCATATAGGCACCGGCGCGGGAAGTGCGGCTGTCCCACACGTGCTGGCCCCTCTCTTGAATGATCTTGGTCCGGTAAACCTCCCGGCCAGTGATATCGCGTATGACAATAAACCCGTTCACAGGGCTACGGGCCAATTGGTGATCGATCGCCACCCAGGTGGATGCCGGATTAGGTAGTACTCGCATCCAATTTCCACTCTTTGCTTCCAACGGCGCGGTATAGGGAAGAGCTTTCGGCGCACCATCGTCACCACCCGTATAGGCCGCTCTGCAATTGCCATAATGTGCGCAAAGCAGTTTGCTCATCCAGTTGGAAGGGCGGTCGTTCTGTCCCTCAACCAGGAATTTCATCTGGTCCACTTCTGCGTCAGTCAGCTGATCCGCCCTGCGGCCCTGGGAATGTGCGGTACCCAGGATGGAGATGTATGCCAGCATGCGGCCGCGCTCATCCAATTCCTTAGGATCCAGATCATGCTCCACAGGAATGGCCTGGACTACTGAATCCGCTGCGGCAAAGTCATTCCGCTGAATATGCAGCAGCGCCTCTGCATAGCGCGCCGCCGGGGTGCGCAACAGGCTCCACGCCCAGATCAAACTATCGATCCGGACACCTGCCGTGTCCGCTGTGAACAGCTCCATCAACTCGTTCACACCCTGTGTCATCTCAAAATGGCGCTCGGCCATTTCTCCTTCCAACGTTGCTCTATACGTGCGCTGATCCCAACTGGCCACGATGGATCCGATAAGATATTCCGGAAGCAGGGAATTCTCAATAAGCCAGGGAACAAAACCCTTTTGCTGGGTGGCCTCAGGATTCGCGATACAGATCTCCGCCTTTATGGCATCCGGAACTCCGGGCTTCATGATAAGTTCCGTCAACGAGCGGAAACTGAGATATGGGCTCTTTGACAAAAGATAATCCCTCAATGCCCACACATCCTGTGGCCAGGTGCTGATGATCTCCTGCACCACTTCATCGGTATTGCCATTATCAATGAGTTGCTCATACTGGTAACGGGTGTTGCCGTAGGCCAACTTCTCGGTCTGCACATGGTTGAACAGCATCACCTTGGCCACACCAGGATGATCGTTGCTGATGCTTGTACGGCAGCCCTTCTCATGCTGGAAGACCTGTGGCAGGAAAGGGCCATCATGACATTCGGGCACCTCGGCAGGCACAATCGAACGGTGGATGTAGTTGATGGTGGCATAAGTAGTGGTCACTTCAAAATCCAGTACCTCCTGCCCGGCGCAAACCTGGTCAAATACGTTTTGGGCCGATCGGGAGCTGTATTTTGAAATGCCCGTTGCGCCTTGAAGGCTTCGGATCGTGTGATCAGGCTGTTCTTCTGCTTGAGCCGTCAAGGCTTTTCGGCTTTGGATATTTATTTCATTGGCCTCATTCAGATTGCAGAGGAATTGCAAGCCAATACTACTGGTATTGGTCAATGAGGCGCTGATGCCTTCACCGGCATACCCTCGCTTCATACCGGAAACACTGTTCATGTTAACGGCATCGTTATGGTCGCGCACATAACCCACTACAATGCCTTCGCCGTCGGCGTATGCGGGATCGCTGGCGGTGATCGTATTGCCTTGGATCTTGAAGCCATAGGATTCGGTGGTGAAGATGCCGCGGTGGCGGCCTTCCCAACCTAGTTCATCCCAATCTGCGTCCAATGGCACATCCCTACCACCAACCTCGATCGTATTTCCGCTGACGTACAGCCCCCCAGTAACTCCATTCGCAGTCACAGCTGCGATATTGTCAATGAAGTCGCAATTCTGTATCCTGGCACTAACGCCGCCGAAAAAATTATTCACATCCACACCTCGGCGAAGGCCTTGGAATATGGTGCGTCCCATGGTACACGGTGTATCACAAAGGGATCTCACCATGATGTTCGAATTGGAACTTGATATTCCGGTGGCCAATGAATAACTTATCGGAACATCAGTCCGAGTATCAAGAAACTGGCAGCCCTCAATAATGATCCGATGCCCTACGCCATTGATCCCGATATGAACAGGTCCCACAGGCGAACTAACCGGATCGATAGTAGTAGTCTCAAAAAGCGCATTTCTTAACACGCTCTTATTGGGTGCGAGATAGAGGCCCCCGAGACTATATGGGTTAAAGTCTACACCTCTCAAGCAATTACGAAAGATACCCCCGTGCCCATTAAGATCACCTAATACTCTCAGAACTCCACCCGACCCGACATTGATGGCAGTTACTGCGTTCTCAATAGTGCCCCCATTGATCATTTCCACGTAACCCTGGTATTGGGGAGCGCCATCCGGCAATTGATCTGCCGTAGAGTTTCCTACGATTTCGATCCCTTGCCACATCTGATCTATGTATGGAGGATTTCTAATTCTTCCACCATCAATGATCAGCCGACCGCCAGGAGTTTGTTCATCACCGGCCTCAACAATGATCTTCGCCTCTGGAACCATATAAAGATCACATTTCACTGTAAACAGTCACACCTTTCGGAATTACCACATCCTCATAAAACTTAACAGGTCTTTCAAACACATGTGAAAATGGAATGACATATGGCGTCGGATGATACCCCCCATATGTGTATTTTGCATTGTTTGAAAGCATTAGTGTTCGATGCATTCGGGCCAATTGCAGTCCGGATAGAAAATACGGAGGACCGCCCGCTCCCATCCAGTTATTTGTTGAATAGCCTGGATGTTCACACGGTCCCCCGGATTCAAATACATCGGTTAAGATACCAGCACAATTTTGTATAGTTAAGTTACATCCTTCTTGGCCCGAAAAGGTTGTGCCATCATTTTCTACACATACCGGGCCCGCAGAAACAGTAGCTGAATAAGTATGGCCTAAATGTAGTGCATGTCCAATCTCATGCGACCAATTATTTATCAAGTGTGTTACAAACGCCGGGGTCATTGCCCCACCTATCCAATTATGTGATTTTACCCCGGTGTGAGCAAGATCATCCATTCGGTTAAAAAGAGGTGGCGCTGTTGCACCAGTTCCGGCACAAGGAAAATTGCCTACCAAATTAAAATGCATCATTCCACGACATTCTTCATGTACGTTGTTCGCAGCCTCAATCATGGCGCGTATATCTTCGATGTTACAACTACTCATACCATACCACTGCCCACTAGCATCCGGTATAAAATTAATCTGCTGCAGATCAAATCTAATATATGAATCAGTGAACAGCTCATAATATGGTAATTGAGAATATATTGATACAGGTTGACTGGGTAGTGCCAAATTTCCTAAATTGTAATTGATCCCAGTCAGCCCATTGAATACTTCGTACAAAAAATCGCGATTCTCCTCAGTATCGATTAAATTTCCGTTACCATAACCATCTTGCCAAACATTGATCACGCATCTGATGGTCTTGATTGATGGCGGAATGCCATCTAACGTACCTGGAACCAAATGATTAGGACCGAGTTCATACAAAGGCCGATATTGGCTAAGTGACTGAGTGCCAGTTATGCCCCATGATAAAGGTGGAAAGAGCTGTCCATCTATAATGCATGTACTTTGCGCCGAGGTGGCAACCGTGAACGCTAAAGCCGAAAAAGCAGAAAGGAGGGGCTTAAGAAATGTTGACATCGGAAGGAGATCTAAAGTTGGTACAACGTTCAACCCCACACTACTTCCCACACGTCCTCCTCACATCATCAGCACAAGACAAGTACAATGTTAGCGAAATAAAGTCGCAAACCAAATTTCGGACTTTTTCATCCTCAAAGAATGCTTTGTACTGAAGACCGCTATCGCTCCGTTCCGAGATGGAGATCGGATCAATACCGTACGATCCGTCGTTGCACCCAGCGATCACCGATCTGCACCTGCAACACATACACGCCAGCCTCAGGCAAAGTGATCATGGCACGATCGCTCATCGGAACCATTGAAATGATCATCCTGCCCTGCACATCGTGCACCAAGATCCTATCCATCCATTGTCCTGAGATCATGACTTGATCATGAGTCGGATTCGGTTGTGCGATCAGATCGAAGTCGGAGACATCCTCTGGAATAGCGGTGGTCCCCCCCAGCTTCAACACCCACACATCATTGTCCGAAGCATGTTCGATCACTTCGCCATCCAACTCGAACTCCGCCCCGAAGTATCCGGTCAGGACGATGCCTCCGCCTGCATCCACGGCAATACTTTCTCCATGATCGCCGCTGGAACTGCCTACGCCTTTGCCCCAGATCGCAGTTCCATCCGCTGAATATTTCGCGATGAACGCATCATAACCGCTGCCCGCTGCTTCAAGCACATCACTACCGAACTGCGCATCGTTGCTATCGAAATATCCTCCCACATGGATCGAACCATCCGCACTTACTGCTACCGATCGAACGAACTCATCATATGTACCACCATCCGCAACTGCCCAATCCAATGATCCGGCCGCACTGAATTTCGCCACGAACAGATCGTACCAGCTATTGTCCGTGGTGGTGTTGTTGAGCGTGGTCCCTGCCAGATCGAACGTGGCATCGATGAATCCACCACAAATGATGATGTTGTCATCCATATCGATCGCCACATCCCACGCCCGCTCATGCCGTAATCCGCCGTATCCGATCGCCCAGGTGCCGCTGCCATCGGCGGCATACTTGGCCAGGAACATGTCCGTGTAATTATCGTTCGCATTGGTTAGATCCGTACCTGCTATGGTCATTGCGGCACTTGTGTAATATCCGGCCACCACGATATTTCCATTTCCATCGACCGCAACGGAAGCAGCGTCATCATCCAACGATCCACCTGCGCTTCGCGCCCACACTGCATCTCCGTCCACATTCAATTTCATCACATACAGATCGAAGTTCCCATTGTTGCCCAGTGATCCCACGCTGGTGTTCAACGGCGCATCATTATAACTACCGCAGATCGCAATGCTGCCATCGGTACTTGTGGCCACGGCCGCCACGGAGACCTGTGCGCCGGATGCTGGTGGATCACCCCAGGTGAGCGACCCATCAGCCTCGAACCGCACGACAAGGATCGCGTTCTCGCTCATGGTGAAGGTCTCACCATCGATGGTGGTGGTCTCACTGCATTCGATCGCTACAACGACCCCATCTCCTGCGATCGCCAATGCCTTGCCGTTCTGAGAGCCGGGCCCTTCGAAATGCTTTGCCCAAAGCACCGTGCCCGCCGCATCATACTTCACCAGGAACCCGTCAGCGCTGTTGTTGGATTGCGTGTTGTTGAACGAGATGTCATCGCTGAACGAAATGCCGCCGCTGCTGAAGAACCCGGTCACATAGATATTGCCGGACGCATCGGTACAGATATCGTTGCCACGATCCATATAACTGCCGCCAGCGCTGCGTGCCCATTGCCATTCGGGGGCTTGTGCTTGACCGAGTGAACAAACGGCAATAAAAAGGAGCGATGGAATGATGTTCTTGAGCATGGCCCGAATGTAATGCAACATCCATTCAGAGCCGGGTGATCTCATGGCAGCCCGATCCGGCCTGTCACTTCATACTTCCCTCCTTCCTTCTGGCTTCCGCGCAAAAGGATCACCTCATCCACCAATTCAGATCGATGATATTCGTGCGGCCGCAGTATCTCCATCGCCATTGCGGCCTGCTGCGGCTTGAGCTTTCGGGCTATCGTGATCATAGGCATGGATGTCACGTGGACCCCGAGCTTCTTCAGGCCTCTCAAACTTTGCAGATGCTTTTTGATGTCCTTGCGCAAGGCGATGATCGGATCCTTCTGCAACGGATCGATGTAGATGGTGCTGTTATCCGGAAGCAGGTGGATATTCCGGAACTCAACAGTGAATGATACGTGATCCTTCGCAGCGCTTTCGATCGCGGCCAGCATGTCCCTTTCATATTCGATCGGAACGTACATGTACATCAACGTCATATGCGCGATCGCCCTGTCACCCCTGAAACTCCCGATATGTTCTGCGACCATGCGTTTCATATGCGCAACTTCCGCGATCATCTCTTCCGATGCACCGATCACCACCAGGTACCGGAATATCTCCACGGAAGTATCGAAAAGTGCCGGAGAATCGCCCCAGTCCTCCTAGTTCGCGATGGATCTACGGGCGGGCATCGTTCAAAGATGGGAACAGCTTGATGCGATAGGATCTTTGTACCACCACAGATCTTCCATTGCCCAACTTCCACCACGGTTTCGATCTACACTACCGCACCTACGGAAAGGGGCCGGTCCATTTCATCTGCTTCCATGGCTTCGGCCGATCGGGCGGGGACTTCTGGTCCCTGGGCAATGAGATGGGAAAGAGATGCACTTTTCATGCGTTCGATCTGCATTTCAATGGAAGCAGCCTCGGCGATCCCGCTAGGGCCGATGATCCGTTCACACCTGCGGAACTATCCGGCTATTTCCGCGCCTTCGCCGATCATCTGCAACAGCCCAGGATCAATGTGCTCGGTTACAGCCTCGGGGGTCGCATGGCGTTGAGCCTGCTGGAGCACATGCCGGAGCGGATCGAAAAGGCATTCCTCCTGGCACCCGATGGCTTGAAGATGCGGCCGTGGTACCGGGGCCTTGCGGCTTCCGCGATCGGTCGCAGCCTGTACAAGCATTTCGTGGACAAGCCGCAGCAATTCCACCGGTTGGTCCAAGGCCTCAGGCGGATGAACATCGTGAACGATCACATGGTGCAATTCGTCATGCGCCATACCGGAGCACGCGAGCGGCGCCAGTTGTTGCACGATGTCTGGCTGAGCTACCGGTTGATAGAGCCTGACCTCCGCACCGTTGGTGCGAACTTGATCAAGCACGATATCGATGTGCTCCTTCTCTTCGGGAAATATGATCGGGTGATACCCCCATCGTTGGGCAAGGGCCTAAAGCTTCTGGCGCCCAGGCACGTCACCGAAAAGATCCTACCCACGGGCCACTGGCTACTCGGGCCTCCGCTCCCGGAGTTGATCATGGAGCAGCTCCAGAAATGACAAAAGGGAGCCGGAAGCTCCCTTTTAGAATGATCTGAACGAGTCTTATTTGTGGCTTGCCTCGTCGCTGACGCTAAGCTTCTTGCGCCCCTGGCGGCGGCGGCTGGCGAGAACGGCGCGGCCAGAAGGTGTGCTCATCCGCTCACGGAAGCCGTGCTTGTTGGTGCGTTTGCGCTTGCTGGGCTGGTAGGTACGCTTCATGGCCGTTTACTCTTTTCGTTCCCGATCGCGGGGGTGCAAATGTAATGGTTTATGTGGATCGAACAAATCTTCGTATCGGCTGCGGGCATTGATGGGATCGACGGTGCTTGCGGTGCTTATGCAAGCTATGCATATAATTTCATGCTCAATGCCCCCTAAGCTGAGATCCAGGCTTTGACACCGTTGTTAGGAATCCTTATTCGATCTTATGGCTATATGCATGGCCATACATATTGTAAAGCATCATATCAAGAGGTGCTAGCAGGATCTTTCTGAGCATCTCTTACGGACTATATGTATGGCCATGCATATTGACCTAGGCTTGCTCCTTCCGCATCCAGATCTCCCTACGATCTCTGGCCAACGATCTACCGCCCTGCGAATCGCGATCGATCGAGCCCCAATGCTTCTACTCTCCCATCCTCCATCTCCAGGATCAACCTTCCGGCACCATCCACATCCATTGGCCGGGCCATCATTGTGGCCCCATCGATCATCATTTCCGTCCACCTGCCACGCGCCCATAGCGCCGAAGCATACGCACCGGACAGATCGTCACCTTTTTCCCATTGAAGGATCCGCGCTTCCAACCGTTCACACAATTGCTCCAAGATCACCCATCGATCCACGTTCGCACCCGTCTCGAGCGCCATACTGGTGGCCAGCAGACCCTCATCGAAATGGGTATTATTAACGTTCAGGCCTATGCCTATGATGCTGCTGGCCACGTTCTCACCAAGGAGGTCGTTCTGGATGAGGACCCCTGCGATCTTTCTTCGTTCAACCAACACATCGTTCGGCCATTTGATGCGCACTTCCTGCTTCACCCATACGCTCACCACATCAAGCAGCGCGAGCGCCGTCACCTTGCCCAGGATGAACTGTTCATCCGCCTTCAAGTGCCTGGGGAAAATGACGACGCTGAAAGTGAGGTCGAGGCCTGCGGCAGAGTACCACGACCGGCCTCTCTGCCCCGTACCCGCAGTTTGCTCATGCGCCAGAATGACCGCTCCATGCACCAATTCACCCGCCGAAAGCATTTCGGCAGCCGTTTTGTTGGTGCTTTCGGCAGAACCAAGTTCAATGAACTGCCTGCCGATGATGCTCGTGGATGGGTGGAACAGCGCGGAATTCAAGCCTGAAGCGAGCTTGGTAACTTTGTACCTTTGAACGGAACCAAGATAGACCGGATGAAGAGAACGAAGGGCGACCCCGCCGCCCGCCTGGTGAATGCGATCATTGAAGGCATTCAACAAGTGAAAGGCAAGGACATCGTACACCTGGACATGCGGGACGTGCCCAATACGGTCTGTGATCATTTCATCATCTGCCATGGTGATTCTGACACACAGGTGGAGGCCATCAGCAACTCAGTGTTGAAACACGCACAGGAAACAGCCAATGAAAAGCCATGGCATCGCGAAGGTGAACGTAACGCCGAATGGGTGCTCATGGATTTCGTGAACGTAGTGGTGCATATCTTCCATCGCGACAAGCGTGGGTACTATGCACTGGAGGACTTGTGGGGGGACGCCGCCCGTACCAGTTATGAGAACGTGGCGTGATCAAGCGTAAGAGGAGCCAACAACGTGGAGAACAACACCAAACGGAACGAACGCAGTGACAAGGAACGCCCGAAACGTTCCTTCAACTTCTATTGGATCTATGGGATCATCATCCTAGTGATCCTTTCCATCAACCTTTTTCAGTTCAATGCCGGCAGCGCCGAAGAGATCGCCTTTGAGCAGTATGAAGAGATGCTTCGCGCCGGCGATGTGGACAAGGTGGTACTGATCAATGACCGCCATGTGCAGATATTCCTTGAACGGGAAGCGCTGGACAAAGAGGTACACAAGAAGCGGGTGAAGGATTCGCCGATCAGTGGCCGCAACGTGCAGGGCCCGCATTACCGCTTCAATATCGGCAATTCCGATTACGAGCGTGAGCGCATTGTCAAGAGCGTGGAGGAATATAACAAGATCAGCGAAGGCGACAAGGTGAAGTACGATCCTCAGACGCAGGACAACTGGACCCGTGAGATCCTCAACTGGCTGCTCTTCGTGGGTATCATGGTGGTGATCTGGGTCTTCGTGATGCGCCGTATCGGTGCAGGTGGCGGCCCAGGCGGGCAGATCTTCAATATCGGGAAAAGCCGTGCAACTGTCTTCGAGGGAAGCAAGAGCACGAACATCAATTTCAATGATGTGGCTGGTCTGGACGAGGCGAAGGAGGAATTGCAGGAGATCGTCGATTTCCTGAAGAATCCGAAGAAATACACCGATCTGGGAGCAAAGATCCCCAAAGGAGCACTGTTGGTGGGCCCTCCCGGCACAGGGAAAACACTACTGGCCAAAGCCATCGCCGGGGAGGCTGAAGTCCCGTTCTTCTCGCTGAGCGGATCTGATTTTGTGGAGATGTTCGTGGGCGTTGGTGCAAGCCGCGTGCGCGATCTCTTCAAGCAGGCGAAGGAAAAAGCGCCGAGCATCATCTTCATCGATGAGATCGATGCGATAGGCCGTGCACGTGGCCGCAGCGTAAGCATGGGCGCCAATGACGAACGTGAGAACACGCTCAACCAGCTGCTCACCGAAATGGACGGTTTCGGTACCAACAGCGGGGTCATCCTCATCGGCGCCACCAACCGCGCTGATGTACTGGATCGTGCATTGCTACGTCCAGGCCGTTTCGACCGGCAGATCTTTGTGGATATGCCCGATCTGAACGAGCGCAAGGAGATCCTCAAAGTGCACCTGAAGCCCTTGAAGCTGGACACCAGTTCGGTGGATGTGGATTTTTTGGCGAAGCAGACGCCCGGCTTCAGCGGCGCTGATATCGCGAACATCTGTAATGAAGCCGCCTTGATCGCCGCGCGGAAAAAGAAGAAGTCCGTGGACCGGCAGGATTTCCTCGATGCAGTGGATCGCGTTATCGGTGGCTTGGAGAAGAAGAACAAGATCATCACACCGGATGAGAAAAAGGCCATCGCCTACCATGAGGCCGGCCACGCCACCATCAGTTGGTTGGTGGAACACGCAAGCCCATTGGTGAAGGTGACCATTGTTCCGCGTGGCAGATCGCTGGGTGCCGCATGGTACCTGCCCGAAGAACGCCACCTCACCACCAAGGAGCAGATGCTCGATGAGATGTGTGCCGCACTCGGTGGCCGGGCAGCCGAAGATGTGATCTACGGAAAAGTGAGCACCGGGGCACTGAGCGATCTTGAAAAAGTGACCAAACAGGCCTATGCCATGATTACCATGTACGGCCTCAACGACAAGATCGGCAACATCAGTTATTACGATAGCTCAGGCCAGAGCGAATACACCTTTGGCAAACCTTACAGCGAAGAGACCGCCAAGGTCATCGACAGGGAGGTGAGCGATCTGGTGGAGACACAGTACCGGCGGGCCAAGAAGATCCTCGGCGAGAACAGGGACAAACTGAAGTCGCTGGCCAACAAACTCCTGGAACAGGAGGTCATCTTCAAGGAAGATCTTGAGAAGATCTTCGGTGACCGGCCCTTTGCCAGCATGCCGCATAGCAAGGAGATCAGCAATGGCACTCCCGTTGCGAGCATCAGTGAACCGAATGCACCGATACCCGGCACGACCGGTGAAGGCACGGTGAAAGCTTGATCGATCCAATGATCACCAATGGGGAACTGGACGCACATACTGAGTACAGGTTCCCGTCATGAGGCCGAACTGGTGCGGGGTCTCCTGGAAGTACATGGCATTCCCGTAGTGCTCATGGACCAGCGATCCACGCCGTACCCTCCGATCGGCGAAAGCCGCATCTACGTAGATCGTGACAATGTCGTTCGTGCGCTATACATTGTGCGCAAAGAACGCGAGGCGTGAAGGAGATCCACCTCAGGGCTATCACCGGCATCGTTTACGTTGCCATTGTGGTCTGGGCCGCGCAGGCTGGTCCCATCACCACCACGCTGCTCTTCCTTCCCGTATGCATGATCGGAGCCCGCGAAATGCATGTGCTGATCTGGGGAGAGGAAGAAGGACCACCGGTACTTTGGAGCATACTGGCGGCCACCATCATGTACCTGTCCGTTACTGTGGATTCGTTCAGTGCCGATTGGAACATCATACATTCCACGGCCACCGGTTTTGCCCTCACACTGGCCACGGTCGCCGTGGCGCTCAGCCGAAACATTCCTCCGGTGAAAGGGCTGGGCAGCATGCTCCTGGTCCTGTGCCTGGTCGGCGTTCCCTTCGGCGCGTTGCCGCATATGTTCCAGTATGATCAGTGGATGTTCCTGGGATTCATGATCATGCTTTGGACCAATGACACGGGTGCTTACCTGGTGGGACGTTCGATCGGGCGTACCAAGCTGATGCCAGCGGTCTCACCCAACAAGACCGTGGAAGGATTCGTCGGTGGCGTGGCACTGACCATGGGAGTGGCCTACCTGCTGAGCATCTACTTTGATTTTCTGTCACAGACCGAATGGCTTGGCTGCGGTGCCATCATCGGCGTCATGGCCACCCTCGGCGATCTTTTCGAATCAGCGTTGAAACGGGCTCGCGGCGTGAAGGATTCAGGAGTCATCCTGCCGGGCCATGGCGGCATCCTCGATCGCTTCGATGGCCTCCTGCTGGCGGCGCCTGCAGTGCTCATCTTCCTGCGGCTGGTTCATTGATGGTGCGGATGCGCGGCTATCTTTGGCCGCATCATGCGTCTGCATCGCGAAGGCACTTCCACCTTGTTGCTCAGTACCGCCGCGGTATGCTTCGCGCTTTTTGCGATCTGGCGCTGGCCGGTGATGCCATTCCCGCTGCAGTTCCTGCTCAGCGCTGTTCTGCTGCTGGTCTATGCGATCGTCGTTTATTTTTTCCGTGTCCCGCTGCGCTCAGGAACGCATGAAGATCTGGAGATCATCGCCCCCGCTGATGGAAAAGTGGTCGCAATAGAGACCGTGCAGGAATCGGAATATTTCAATGACAAGAGGATACAATTGAGCATCTTCATGTCACCGATCAATGTGCATGTGAACTGGTATCCGATCAGCGGTATTACACGTTATTACAAGTATCACCCGGGCAAATACCTGGTGGCCTGGCACCCGAAGTCGAGCACGGACAATGAGCGCAGTACCGTAGTGGTGGAACATCCCGTGCATGGGCCGGTGCTTTTCCGGCAGATCGCCGGTGCTCTTGCAAGGCGGATATGTACCTACAGCAAGGAGAACGAGGAGGTGCAAAAAGGCACCGAGTTCGGGTTCATCAAGTTCGGATCGCGGGTGGATGTGCTTCTACCTGTCACCGCCCAAGTGTTGGTGCCGCTCGGTGCGAAGGTGATCGGTGCGACAACGGTGATCGCAAAATTCAAGGAATGAAGCATCTTTTTCCCATCATATTCCTATGCCTGCTCGTCAGCTCGTGCAACAACGGAAAGAACGAAGGCACCACAGAAGAAATTCCGGCGGATGAGTTCGGGCCGGAAGTGAAGAACGATCCATTCAGTGCCCTGGGCATACGATCGGATGGTCACTACAAGGAGGAAAGTGGTGGCGTCATTTACCTGATCCGCTTCTTTCCCAACGGCAATGCCGTGCTGATCAACGGCCTGCCCGAAACCGCCGATGAACTACCCACCTACCTCACCAGCGATGCGATCGGCGACCCTGGAATGGGATGGTACAATGTGCCGGTCACCATCCGTGAGGACAGCATCTTCTTCAAGACCTATCCGTTCAAGGGTGAGATCAGTTATAGTGGGAACGTGCCCAGTACTTCCACGGTACGCCTGTTGAGGCACAGCCACATCAACGGCCAGAGAACGATCAAGGAGTACGTTTTCCAGCCCGATCCATCACGCTAGCAATATCGGGCGCAGTTCATCCATGTGCTTCACGCGATACGTTGCGGATACGTCCGCCTCGATCTCCGCAGCAAAGTGCGCGTGATCCCAACCGGCCCGCCGGGCGCCGAGCATATCGGCGAGCAGATTGTCTCCTATCATGAGACACTCTTCCTTTTGCGCCCGTGCCAGGCTTTGCGCATGGTCGAAGATCCGCCGATCGGGCTTTCTTGCACCGGCTTTCTCGCTGCAGATGATCTCCGAGAAATAACCAGCGATCCCGCTGCTCATGATCTTCAGATGCTGTACTTCTTCAAAGCCATTGGTGATGATATGCAGCTCGTAATGCACCGAAAGGTCCTGCAGCAATTCCTTCGCACCAGGCATCAGATGCGGCTTCAGCGGGCATCTTTCAAGATAAAGATGACCGAGCCGATCCACGAGCACATCGTTCTTGACACCAAAACGCAGGAGTGTGTTGCGGAAGCGTAGCACGCGGAGAACTTCCTTGGGAATGACACCAGCCTCATACCGCCCCCAGAGACCTTCGTTCACATCCTCGTAGCAGACAATGAATTCGTTCACCTCGGCGATACCAAGATCCTGTAGACCATTCTCTGCATAGAGTTCCTTCAACGTCTCACGTGAGTTCGATCGGAAATCCCACAGTGTATGGTCCAGATCGAAGAAGAGGTGGCGGTATTTTTTCAGTGCAGCCATTCGATCAACGAGCAGAGGACGACATCCCAGAAGAGCACGGCCGCAAGTAGAACGGGAAGTGTCCGTCTTTGGTGCCTGTAATATTTCGCGGCGATCAATGAGCCGATCGGAATGGAGATGATCACCGGTGTTATCACCGCAAGCCCGTTCAATCCCTGTCCGCGCCTGAGCCGTACGATCGCCTTGTTGGTACGGGTGAAATTGCGCTTGTTCTTACGGCGCACCTCTGCCTTCTTCATGATCCAGCCACCGGCGAAGAAGAACAGGAGCACGCCTGTGCAACCGCCGATGCCGATCATGATCACCGTTTGCATGAAGCCATAGCCAAGCGCAAAGGACAAGATCGGCGAGGCCACGAACTTCACCATGCTGGTGATAAGGATGAGGAGCACCTCCAGGAGGGTGCTCATAGCTTCACACCATAGGCCAGATCGCCGGCATCGCCCAGCCCGGGCACTATGTAGGCCTGCGCAGTCATTTCCTCATCGATGGCACCTATCCAGAAGCGGGTGCCTGCCGGCAGATGCGATCGCGCATGGTCCAGTCCTTCGGCGCTGGCAATGGCGGAGACCACATGCAGCGCACGCGGCCTGCCGCGACGCAACATGGCGCGGTAGCAATGGATCATGCTCCTGCCTGTGGCCAGCATCGGATCGATCATGATCAACACACGATCATCCAGCGATGGGCTGGAGAGATATTCCACTTCGATATCGAAGGCATCCTCGCCTTTCCGGTGTTTGCGATAGGCGGAGATGAAAGCACTGTCCGCCCGATCGAAGTAGTTCAACATCCCTTGATGCAACGGCAGGCCTGCACGCAGTATCGTGGCCAGCACCGGTTGTTCGGCAAGCAACTTCGTATGGGCCACGCCTAGCGGGGTCACCACTTCCTGTTCGCGATATTCCAGGACCTTGCTCAATTCTATGGCGATGGCCTCGCCGATGCGTTCCATGTTCCGGCGGAAACGCATTGGGTCCTTTTGCACCTCGGCATCACGCAGTTCGGCCATGAACTGGTTCACCACGCTGGGTTGCTTCACAAGTTCCATCACCATGGCTTCAGTTCTTGATCCACCTTAAGAAGATGGGAAGGCGGTTGAATTGCAGCCGTAAATATATCCGCGATCCGGCACCAAAGCCGGAATTGAACCTTGCCACCGATGGCGTGTTCGATCCTGCGAAGTCCAGAAGGAGGCCCGATCCAGCGTTCGCAGCGATGTATCCATCCACGATACGGAACATGCCGAACAACTCTTTACCCACGTCATCGGCGGCGGATTTGAAGAAGATGGACCTGCCTTCCCATTCCATGAAACACGCCGCTGCGTGAAGTGCTCCGTTCTTACGAATACCCAGTATCCTGCATTGGTCCATCTCGATCGCGGCTCCGATGAGCTCCTCCATCACCAGATGATCGCTGTTCGTTCCACTGTTGAACCGTCTGGCGGTAGTACGTTGATAAAGCTGGCGGAATTCACGAGCTGTGATATCAGCCACCAGGGATGGACCGGCGAGCACCTTCTTCAAGTTCCGTTTCGTTCCGGTGGAATAACCTGCGCTTATCTGCTCATAGGATCCTTCAAGAGGCAGCACTTGTTGATCCAGCGGCGATGTCTTCATTCCTGGAACGTGCAACCCGGCCATTGCTTCATTGAGAGCGATGTCAGCGAACTTGAAACTCTTCGGGATCGCATGGAGGAATGCCTGGCCCAGATCATTCGAATAATGCTCCGCGAAGACCCCGAGCTGTTGGGTTCCGTAGGGCTGGAAGAGATAGCTTATGCCGAGCCTGCTGCGCCGGGTGAGCGGCATCATGGCCGAGCGCTCCTTATCAATGAGCGCCTGCCAGCCCGGTGCACCGATGTCAAGCACCCGACTTTGCGCATACCACATCCTGTTGGCGCATTGTAACAGCTGGCGGTCCCACCATTGCTTGTCGATCCGATCGTGAGCCAGATGTTCGATCATGGAGCGGCTTTGTCGATCACTTCATGGAACGCCTCCGGCCAGCCTTTCCAGTCACCATGGCCACTAAGAAAACGATCATGCCATACGCTGATGAAGGTTCCGTTCACGGCGCGTACTTCAGCCGCCATATGAAGCATGGGAGCCTTGGCTTCAGATGCACGCATCTTCATTCTATCGTGGAAAGCACTGTCCATGGTGGCGAACGGATGGAGCATCAATTTCGTCTCACGCTCCTGTTCCAGATCGTACCACGGGAAGGGTGTACATGTCCCTGCCCTGAACCCTGGCCGATCGCTGAAACCCATGGAATGCTCTTCCTCCATTCCGATACTTTCCAGATAACGCAGAGTGGAGGGCATCTTCCAACGGAGGAAATGCTGCCGGCTCCTGGTCACTCTCTTTGAAGCGATCTTTTCGAGCTGTTCCTTTTC
>JAEZAU010000212.1 GCA_023430325.1 Bacteroidota bacterium
GCCACCACGCTGCTCGTGCGCCGCGAGCCGGAACAGGTGAGCGACATAGCGCAACTTTCGCCCGGCATGATGTGGTACAGGAAACGCTCGTGCCCTTCATGATCCTGTGCCAGTATGCGCAGACTGCCCTTTTTCACGATAGGAATATGGCTGATCACATCGCCTGCACGCATGATCACCGTGCCGGCCGGCGCGAGCTTGTGCACCACCACATTTTCGAATTCACGCTGCAGTTTGGGATCGGTGAACATGGCTGGAAAAATACAAGTCCCGATCGAAGTGCGATCTGAGTTTGGGCGGGTTCCGTTCAGGTCGTGTCTTCGCTTACAAAGCCGCACTCGCAAAAGCCTCGCTTGCGGGTTTTCCAGCTGCGCCACTTACGCAGTTGCCGGTCAATGAATGCGATCTCAGCTTCTATCCAACATCATCGATCGAACAAGATCACGCAACAAAAAGCCCGGACCTCAGCCCGGGCTTTTCGATCGATGTTCGTTGCAATTATTGCTGCGGCTCGGCGGCGGGCGCTTCTTCGGCCTTGCCATGCTCGTGACCATCATGCTGGTGCCCGTCATGGGCATGTGCATGAGCCTTTCCGCCGCAGGAAGCCTTGTCAGCATGCGCCTTGCCTGCGCAGCAACCTGCCTTCGCGGCCGCTGGCGTGCCTTCGGCCGCACCTGCTTCAGCAGATGTGCTGCCTTCGGCCTTGCCGGCACATGAAGCCTTGTCCGCAGAAGCACCTTTCTTGGAGGCGCAGCAGGAGGCCTTCGGTGTGGCCGTAGCCTCGGCTGCAGCCGCAGCTTCTCCGGTGGCAGGAGCTACCGCTTCGGTCTTCGCTCTCTTCTTGTTCTTCTTCTCCTTTACAGGTTCTTGAGCGTTCGCCGTGGCCACAAAGGCGATGAGGGCGAACATGGAAAGCAACGTGCGCATTGCAGGTGGATTTTTTGTAAATGTAGGCGATCGCTGGCAACCATCATGCCGCATCCGTCATGGCGGGCTGGTTTCTTTGCAACATGCTTTCCGATCGATTGCTGAAAAGGGTCCTCTCGTTCAAGCTGGACCCATCATCGTTGCCCAAAGACATACATGTGCTCGATCCTTTCAATGGCGGACATGGCAGGCAGGTGGAACGTATAGTGACCACCTTCCATGAACGTTTCTATTCCGATGAAGATCCGCGGCTATTGATGCTGGGCATCAATCCCGGAAGACTTGGCGCAGGAAGCACAGGTCTGCCGTTCACCGACACCAAACGCTGCGAGTCACATTTGAAGATACCCGTGGAAGGCATGCGTACACACGAGCCCAGCAGCGACTTTTTCTACCGCATGATCGATGGTGCCGGAGGTGTGGAAGCATTCTACTCCAAAGTATATGTGCATGCCTTGTGCCCGCTGGGTTTCGTAAAGGAACGATCGGGAAAGGGTGCGGTGAACCTCAACTATTACGATGACCGGCAACTGGAAGAGGCCGTTACCCCGTTCATGGAACGCTGGCTGAAGGATCTTGTGGCCACCGGAATGCGCACCGATGCGGTGATCTGCCTGGGTACAGGAAAGAACGCAGCGGCATTCAGGAAACTGAACGAGCGGATGAAGTTGTTCGATCGCATACACCCGATCGAACACCCGCGGTTCATCATCCAGTACAAGCAGAAAAAGCTTGACGAGTACATCGCGAAATACGTGGATTTATTGAATGACCTGGCGTGACCTCGACCGGATCTGCGCCCGGGATGGAAGCGGCAGCCTGACGAAGCCGATGCGTAGCCGTTGTGCCAGCGAGGAGGCGACCGAAGGAAGCCACCGCAACGGCAACAACGGCCGCAGAGGCGAGGCAGCTACAGCGGACAGCCCGTGAAGGCGCCCAAAAAAATTGCCGGTCGCCCGGCATTTGGCCTGACGACCGGCAACATGTTGCGGATACCTTACAGTGGCTTGCGGAAGAGGTAACGCGTGATGAAAATGCCCGTACCACCCTTATCCTGACCGGGGCTGTTGACGCCGGTGACCACCGTGTGAAGCTCCCAACCTTCGCTCACGTACTGGTTGATGGTCTCCACGATGATGCGATCGTTGCTGGCGATGTTCTTGAAGTTGATGCCGACCATGCTGTAGAAATTCAACAGGTCCTTGCCGACCTCCTGATCGCCTTGATCGCTGATGATGACACGTGAACGGCCCAGGCCGCCGGGCACCACCGATTCAATGGTGGAGAACTGGCGGTAGGTGTATCCTTGCTGTGCAGGTGTGGGCCTGAAACTATAACCAAGGAACAGGGTGAGCGCGAAGCTTGCGCCCAGGAGCAGGGAACGAGTATGGATCTTCATTTGTGGTGGTGTGTTGACGGACAATGGCACGGATCGTGCCAACTTTAGGCCGCCAAATTTATCTGACCGAAATGATCCGCCTGCTCACTTTCGCCATGTTCCTGTGCTCAACGATACTCTCTGCACAGACCTCCCTGAAGATCACGAACCTTACCATTTCTGAAAAGGAGGAAGTACGATCGGGGCCCGATGTCACCGCCAGCCTGAAAGGTGATGAAGGATCGAAAAGGCTGGTGCTATTCGCCGATCAGGACTTGGAGATCACCGGATCGTTCAAGGTGAAAAGCCACAACGTGGCGCGCAGCAGCATGAAGAACAGTGCAGTGTACCTCACCATGGACCTGAAGTTGAAGACCGGTGGAAAGACCGACAGCCGTGAGGTGCAGAAGGTTTTTTATATGGAGGACAAGCGCCAGAGCGAGTTCAGCGAAAAGTTCGTGGTGAAGCGCGGCGTGGATACGCGTGTGATCACCGTGAAGTTCACGGGAGAGATCGAGTAGGACTGGAATACAAAGGGTTCCATCAAGGTCATGGGCCTTTATCGATCGTCATAGATCATGTCATCATAAGCAGCGTGCCTGATCAAGAGCGCCTATCTTGGTGCCATGCAGGTGGAGAGACTTTTCGATATCCCCGGTCGCCAGGCCGCCCTCTTCCCGAAGGAGAACGCCATAGCCACCAAGGAGAACGGCCAATGGCGCCCGTACTCCATCCATGAAGTGATCGAAGTGAGCGAGAAGCTCGCACTGGGCCTCATGTCATTGGGCGTTCAGCCCGGCGACCGGGTGGCTATCTGCAGCGGCAACCGCAGTGAATGGTGCCTGGTGGACCAGGCGATATTGCAGATCGGCGCGGTCACCGTTCCGATATACCCGACCAGCAGCAAGGAGGATTACAGATATATCCTGCAACATGCGCAGGTGAAGGCCTGCTTCAGCAGCAATGCGGAGATCCACGAGAAGGCAGCACAACCCGGCGGGCCCCATCATCTCTACACGTTCGACAAGGTGGATGGAGCCGCTCATTGGAAGGAGGTTATCTCTTTCGCCAATGAGGACCATCGATCGCAATTGGAAGCATATCGCAACGCGGTGAAGCGGGACCAGCTGGCCACCATCATCTACACCTCCGGCACCACCGGAACACCCAAAGGTGTCATGCTCACCCATGGCAACGTGATCAGCAATGTGGAAGGCAGCATCACGCGTTTTCCTGTTGATGCGGGTGCAAAGGCGATCAGCTTCCTGCCCCTCTCCCACATCTACGAGCGGATGCTGATGTACCTGTACATGTATTCCGGGGTATCGATCCATTTCCAGGAAAGCCTTGATGATCTCGGCGATCGCATCCGGGAGGTGAAACCCGAGGTCTTCACGGCAGTTCCCCGGCTGCTGGAGAAGATCTATGATAAGATCGTCTCAAAGGGAAGTGAACTCACCGGAGTTAAACGTAAGCTCTTCTTCTGGGCGCTGGACCTGGGCCTGAACTATGAATTATCAGGAAAGGGCCCGGTCTACCATGCCCAACTCTCATTGGCGCGCAAGCTCATCTTCAGCAAATGGCGCGAAGCACTCGGCGGCAACGTGCGCGTGATCGCCAGTGGAAGCGCTGCCCTGCAACCAAGGCTTGCGCGCGTATTCAATGCTGCGGGCATTCCGTTAATGGAAGGTTATGGCCTCACCGAATCATCACCGGTGATAAGTGTGAACGATCGCCGGAACAACGGGCTCCGTTTCGGCAGCGTGGGCAAGGCGATCCCGAACGTGGAAGTGAAGGTGGCCGATGATGGAGAACTGCTGGCACGCGGGCCCAACATCATGATAGGCTACTACCAGAACGAAGAGATGACGCGCGAAGTGATCGATGCGGAAGGCTGGCTGCATACAGGCGATATCGGCCGCGTGGATGAGGACGGGTTCATCTTCATCACCGATCGCAAGAAGGAGATCTTCAAGACCAGCGGCGGCAAGTACGTGGCACCGCAGGTGCTTGAGAACAAGATGAAGGAAAGCCGTTTCGTGGAACAGGTGATGGTGATCGGTGAGAACCGGAAATTCCCGGCAGCGCTCATTGTTCCCAACTTCCCCTTCCTGGAAGATTATTGCAAGCTGAAAGGCATACCGTACAACGGCCGGGAAGACATCGTGAACGACCAGCGGATCAAGCAACGGATCTTCACCGATATCACGGAGACAATGGCGGAGATGGGCAGTTGGGAAAAGGTAAAGAAGATCGCGCTGCTACCAAGGGAATGGACCATCGATGGCGGCGAGCTCACCCCTTCCATGAAACTGCGGCGTAAACCCATACTCGCGAAATACGCCGCCATCGTGGAGGACATCTACGCCGATAATTGAGCCCTAACTTCGCGGGCATGTTGCGTTCACATTGGCTTGTACTCGTACTCTCGTCGATCGTTCTTGCCGGCTGCACCAAGGAGGAGGGTGAAGGCGGTCGCGCGCAGATCGTTGGCCGTATCATGACGCAGGACTATAACAATAATCCCAACGAGATAGCAGTAGGATCACCCTACCCCACGCCGGAACATCGTGTCTACATCATCTATGGTGACAATGAATTCAATGATGATGACGTACGCACCGGAGGTGATGGCAGGTTCCGTTTCCCGGAACTGCAGAAGGGGAAGTACACGATCTATACGGTCTCAGAAGTTTATCGTTCGCTTGATACTCCTTCGGGCATCGAGGTTATCTACCGGACGGTGAACATCAAGAAGAAAGACGAAAAGGTGGACCTCGGCGATATACCGATCAAGCGTTACCGCCTCTGATCGCCATGATCCGATCGCTCTTCATTCTATTGACTGTGATCCTGGTGTCCTGTGTAAAGGAACCGGGTATAGGCGGGCGTGGAGAGATCCATGGCCGTGTCCTCGAACAACGCTATGATGATGGCGTGGTCTACGGCGATCCCTATCCGGTACCCGATCATGATGTGTTCATCGTGTACGGCGATGAGGACGGCGAGACCGCGAATGACGATGTGAGCACCGGAGCCGATGGCCGCTTCCGCTTTCCCTGGCTGCGCAAAGGCACGTACAAGATCTTCGTCATCTCCGAAGGTGATACTGCAGTGTACCCATCAGGATCGTATTCCATCGTGAGAACGGTGGAATTGCAGGATCGCATGGACCTTGTTGATGTAGGAGACTTCGTGATCGAGAACCATTGATGCACCGGCTCCTGATCATCTTCCTCTCGATCGCACCATTGCTGGTACACGCCCAGGAACGTGCCCGGCCGCAACAGACCGAAGAGTTATGGGCCAGCTTCACCCTTTCGGGCAGGCCGCCCAAATTTTTCAATGACATCATCGGAAAGGAGACCCGCAAACGCTTCAGGCTTTCCACCGAGATGGGCTATCGCACCAACGATAATTTCTTCGGTGGCCGCCAGTTCTACGCCGACGGTAACATCCGCTTCGAGATCACCGATTCGCTTTCCATCGGCGTGGAACACCGTTACTCCTACCGGCCCAACGACGCCGATCGGCAGCGCACGGGTGTGCTCATCTACGCCACACGCAATTTTGGCAAGTTCGAAGTGGACTATCGAGGCGCCTACCAACACTCCTACAAGGTGGTCCAGGATGCTGACATGCTTCGCAACCGGCTCACCGTTGAATACAACATCCCGAAGTGGAAGTTCGATCCGGTCGGCGGTGCCGAACTCTTCACCTGGATAAGCCCGTTCGGCCTGGACAATACAGGGATCCGCTATCGCGCCGGCACGAAATATTCACCCTGGAAGGGCCATGAATTCACCCTTTACATGGTGCATGATCGCGAGCGCAACGTAGCCTGGCCCGATCACCGGTGGATCCTTTCGATCGATTACTCGCTCAACGTCCGCAAACTATGAGCACGCGAAAAAGATGGAGCGAGATGTGGTGGCTGCGCGTGGCGCTCTTCGCAATGATCTTTCTCGCAGCGGTGGTCGCCGGCTACTTCATCATCCGTCCACCCAACGAACTGCCGGTCTACCATCCAAACCAGCTCGATCGGCGGCTGGTGGACAAAAGCGTGCGCAACAGCCGCGGCGTACACACCATCAAGGATTTCACTTTGATAGACCAGCACGCCGACACCTTGCAGCTCGCCGACCTGGAGGGAAAGATCATCGTCGCTGATTTCTTCTTCACCACCTGCCCCACCATCTGCCCGAAGATGAGCGCACTCATGGCGCAGGTGCAGGACGCTTATCGCGATGAGCCGCGCCTCATCCTCCTCTCCCACTCCGTTACGCCCGAGACCGACACGCCGCAGGTGCTTGCTGATTACGCTGAAAAGCACGGCGCCATCTATGACCGCTGGCGTTTCCTCACCGGCGATCGCAGACAGATCTACGACCTGGCACGCAAAAGCTATTTCGCCGCGCTGGATGAAGGTGACGGTGGCCCCGACGATTTCGTGCACACCGAGAACTTCGTGCTGGTGGACAGCCAGCGTCGCCTGCGTGGATTCTACGATGGCACCAGCGAAGCGGACGTCGATCGGTTGATCGGTGATGTGGAGAAATTGATGAAGGAAGAAGGCTGAAGACCGTCATTTCGGACATTGGCCAGGGATCGCGTGAATGTTGATGCGAATGCTTAGGGCGGATCTCTGTCAGG
>JAEZAU010000040.1 GCA_023430325.1 Bacteroidota bacterium
GGTTCCAGCTGCGCCTGCGATCGGAAACCGAGACGTTTGCCTGTGGAAAGTTGCGGTGTATTGAGCTCGTGCATTTCGCTCACCGTTACCTGGTTCACCTGATCGTACGGTGGCGCCAGTAGATCGAACTCCAGCACGTGGATGATGACCGAGTAGATGATCTCCTTCAGCGTGGCGCGATCGATGACCGGGCCGGGCAGATCGCGGTAGAGCCGATCGAGCTGTTTCTTGCCCTGCAGGAAGAAATGTCCTTCAGAGTTCAGGAACAGGCGGGCCACCATGTAACCCAGATCGCGTTCGCGGTTGTACTTGAACGAGTCGCTCAGGAAATTGTACATGTTGACCACGCCGAAGAAACCACGCAGTTCATCCTCTTTCAGGTAATCGCCCTTCCACAGCCAGTGGCTCTGATCCAACCGGAAGACGTTGGTGTGCATGTGGAAGATGATGATGTCACCGGCCACCTTCAATTCGCACGACGTACCTCCCTTGTCCACATACGTTACCGTGATCCGCTTGTCGTGCTGAATGATCTCCTTCTCAAGGTCCACCGCTATTTCCTGCAACACTTCCTTGAGCTCATCGAACATGGCGATGGTGCGGCGATAGACATCCTGCTTCATCCTGCTCTTGGTGCGCAGGATATCGAGGATCCGATCGCGCGGCTCGCGCCTGGGTGCTTCTTCTTCTTCCTTCATCAGTATGCTCTGGCGAAGATGACGCGTTGTCTGCTGGGGCGGCCAGTGATCATGCATTTGCCTTCACCGATGGTGCCGCCCAGGTCTTGCAGTGGAATACAGCGTATGGTGGCCTTGGTCTCCTCCTTCACGCGCGCTTCTGTCTCGGCGGTGCCATCCCAATGGGCCAGGATGAAGCCGCCTTCTTCGATCGCCTGTTTGAATTCGTCGTAGTCATCCACCACACGGGTAGTGCTCTCACGCATGGAAAGCGCCTTCTGATAAAGGTTCTGCTGGATCGCCTGCAATAGGTGCTCGATCTTATCGGCCAGATCGGTGGTCTGCATCACCTGTTTCTCCAGCGTATCGCGCCGGGCGACTTCAACGGTGCCGTTCTCCATATCCCGCGGACCCACAGCGATCCTTACCGGATAGCCTTTGAACTCGTACTCGGCGAATTTCCAGCCTGGTTTCTTCTTGTCGTCATCATCGAATTTAACGCTGATGCCTTTCGATCGAAGATCCCTGATCATGGGGGCCACGTAATCACCGATCGCCTTCATCTGTTCTTCGTTCTTCACGATGGGCACGATGACCACCTGTACGGGAGCCAGCTTCGGAGGAAGCACCAGGCCTTGATCATCGCTGTGTGTCATGATCAACGCACCCATCAACCTTGTACTTACGCCCCAACTGGTGGCCCACACGTGCTCCTGTTTGTTCTCCTTGTTGGTGAAGTAAACATCGAAAGCCTTCGCGAAGTTCTGGCCCAGAAAATGGGAAGTGCCGGCCTGTAACGCTTTCCCGTCCTGCATCATCGCTTCGATGCAATAGGTCTCTTCAGCGCCGGCGAATCGTTCACTGGCCGTCTTTATCCCTTTGATCACCGGCATGGCGAGCCATTCCTCAGCGAAGCGGGCATAGACATCCAGCATGCGCTCGGTCTCTTCGATCGCTTCTTCACGTGTGGCGTGGGCCGTGTGGCCTTCCTGCCAGAGGAATTCCGCAGTGCGCAGGAACAGTCGTGTACGCATCTCCCAACGCACCACGTTCGCCCACTGGTTTATCAGCAATGGCAGATCGCGGTAGCTCTTTATCCAGCCTCGATAGGTGTTCCAGATGATGGTCTCGCTCGTTGGCCTTACGATGAGCTCTTCTTCCAGCTTCGCTTCGGGATCAACGATCACGCCATGCTCTGGATCGCTCTTCAGCCGATAGTGTGTCACCACGGCGCATTCCTTCGCGAAGCCTTCCACATGTGAAGCCTCTTTCGCCAGGTAGCTTTTGGGGATGAACAGTGGGAAGTAGGCGTTCACATGACCGGTCTCTTTGAACATGCCGTCCAGGGCGGATTGCATCTTCTCCCAGATCGCATAACCGTGAGGCTTGATGACCATGCAGCCACGAACATCTGAATGCTCTGCCAGATCGGCCTTCAACACCAGGTCATTATACCATTGCGCGTAGTCCACATCGCGCTTTGTAAGAATATCGGCCATTAGCGGGCCATGGTGGTACTATTTTTGTTCCACAAGGCCGCCAAAAGTACACAACCTTGCAGGGGCTTCTGGCGTTATCTGCGTAACACCACACGCGATGGGACCTATCAAAGCAACATTTCCGCTGGCCCTGGCGATCGCCATTCTGGCCGGTTCGTGCGCCTCCATGCGCGACAGTGCTGGCGTGAACGACGATATATACTACTCTCCTTCCGATCCTCGGCCGGCGCCCACGGCGTCAACAAGCAACACCCCGGCACCGAAGGAAAATGCCCAGGTGCAGGAACAGCCCAGGCCATCGGATGATTATTACGATCTGAAGACCGCGCAGACCTACAACAGGCGCAGTTATTACGACATGGCCTACAACGATCCGTACTATTACAATTACGGCCGCTTCGGGTTCGGGAGCGGAATGGGCATGGGCATGATGGGCTGGCAGAGCGGCTGGAACGGGCCGGGCTGGGGAGGCGGCATGGGCTGGGGCATGGGCTCCGGCTGGGGCATGGGCTCCGGCTGGGGCGGATCTTACAGTTACTGGAGCGTCAGTTATGGCTGGGGCAATGGTTTTTACGATCCCTTCCGCAGCCCGTTCTATGATCCATGGTATGGCTTCTACCGGCCTTATGGTTTCTACAGACCTATCCATTATTGGGATCCGTACATGGGCTATGGCTATGGCAATTATTACGGGCCTTACGGAGCATGCTATGCATGCTATGCTCCCGTGATCGTAGGTGGATCTAGCGGCCTTGTGGTCGGTCACCGCCCAACATTGGGTGGAAGACCTGCCAGCAGCGGAAGCGGTGATGGCCAGGTCTCGCAACCCCGATCGGTCAATTTCAGGGATCCTGTAGGCCTTACTCCGGCAACGCGCCATCCCGAGGACAGGTCCATATCCCGGCAGGGCGATGGACGCATCATGATCCCCCAACAGGAGCGCCCGTCGCGCACATGGCCCTCACGCAATGAAGGTGGAAGGGACCGGAACATACAGCGCAACCCCGATCCGGGTGGCCGGATCGATATGCCCTCACGATCCAATGACCGATCGCCTTCGCGTAACGGTGGTGGCGGCGGTGGCGGATCATCACCCACATACAGTCCCCGGCCGCGCTGATGGTGCCAATGGCATTGAGAATTCCGGCCATTCATTTTGCGTGTTGCCTCGTTATGGGCGGCATGGCCCAGAATGAAGAAGATGCGCTCCGTATCGGCACTCTGATGCCCGGCGGAACCGCGCGCAGTACAGGCATGGCCAACGCGTTCGGTGCACTTGGTGCCGATGGTGTGAGCATCGCGATCAATCCTGCGGGCCTGGGACTTTACCGGACAAGCGAACTTTCGCTCACACCAGCACTCGAGGTGAACGATGCCACGGCCACATACCATGGCATGACCTCATCAGATACGGAGACGAGGCTTCATTTCAACAATCTGGTGCTGGCGATCAACGACCCTTCGGACAAGGACAGTGATTGGCGAAGCAGCACCTATGGAGTAGCCTTCGATCGGCAGGCCACGCACCATTGGAGGCACCAGGCGGCAGGCAATGATGTTCCGGGCTCCATACTGCACAATTTCTACGATCAGCTGGTGCAATACCCGGTCAGCGAATACGAAACGGCGCTTCCGTTCACCGGATCGCTGGCCTGGTTCGCATATGGTTTGGACACATTGCCGGGAGGTCAGCTTTTTTCCACTATTCCGTCCGGCGCCAACACCGATCAACTGCATACGCGGGAAACACGTGGTGCCAGCAGCAATACATCCTTTTTCTTCGCTGGCAACTACAAGGACCGGTTGTACATCGGTGCTTCGGTGGGCATCGTAGGTCATCGCTATCGCCGCACGTTGAAACATCAGGAGACCTTCACCAACGATGATCCGGCTTATGTGGACCGGTTGAATTTCCGGGAGGATCTCACCACCACGGGGAATGGTTTCGAAGCCAAGATCGGTGCCATCGGCCGCATCACCGATCAGTTCCGCCTGGGCGTTGCCTTTCACACCCCGCAATGGTTGCGGCTGAGCGATAGTTATGTACGCGAGCTCAGCACGTACTTCCCCACGGCGGACAGCGAGGGCAACTTCAATTATACGGCAGTATCACCGGACGGTGTCTACAATTACAGGTTGGTAACGCCTTGGAAAGGCGTGTTCAGCGCCGCATACATCATAGGCAAACAGGGCCTGTTCAGTATCGATTACGAGTACCAGGATATGCGCAACATGCGCTTCAGGCCGAGCAGCAGGATCGTGGACGACTATGATTTCCGTGCCGAGAACGCCATCATGGAAGAAGCCTTCGTGCCGGTGCATACCGTGCGCGCAGGTACGGAATGGCGCACTGGCCGTTGGTATTTCCGCGCCGGGCTGGGCATCGCCACCGATCCTTATGCGGGCAACGATCTCCGTTACAGCAATGGCATGATGATCTATGCCCTTGGTGCAGGTTACCGCGGCGAACATGTGGGCGTTGACCTCGGCCTCAATTACTCGCAACGCGAGACCCGGTATTTCACCTATCAATACGGCGGTGGCCTCAAACCTGTTGTGGCCGATCTGAGCACCATGCGCACGCTGGTCACCGTATCCTTCAGACCCTGATCATTCCGATCGAAGTTCTCTGATCTTCTATACTTGGGCGACTTTCGGCATGGCGTGTCTTCGCCTTCAAGTCCTCCTCCCTTCGGTCGTCCGGGCTTTACAGCTGCGACACTTACGCAGATCGGTGGATGGACGAAGATCATATTACTCTGAACGAAATGCGCGTAAGCGGCCGCAGTGGAAACCCCGGAGCCCCGCTTACAGTTCTTCGCGAAGCGCGCCCCTCAAGTAGTTGCGAGGAGTTGCAACGCAGGACGCGACCTGGCAGGAATTCGCCCCCATAGAAAGATCACTTGCGCTGCTTGCGAAGAAAGACCATCTGGCCTTCGGTGAGCGTGGCATCAGCGGTGAGCGCGTTGTACTTCATCAGTTTGTTGAGCTTGATGCCGCGCTCCTGGCTGATGCTCCAAAGCGATTCGCCGGCCTTTGCCACATGCACGTTCGCAGACTTCGATGCGTTGCGTTTGGGCTGGATGAAAATGATCTGGCCTTCCTGAATGCCCGCGTTCTTGTCCATGTCATTCCAGCGCGCGATCATGCCATGCGTCATCTCAAGGTCCTTCGCGAGCTTCCGCAGATCTTCGCCGGCCTTTACCCGCACGTATTTGATGCGGCCTTCGAACACCTCGATCTCACGCGAGGCACCGATGGTAATGACATCGGAAGAGGATGAGGCACGGCCCTTGACCGGAGTGGTGACCGGCCCCTTCGGCCTAAAGGCCACATCAACCCCACTATCCAGCTGATCCAACTGGTAGCGCTCAATGAGACTGATCAATTTTTGCGGGTAGTGCGGATCGGTGGCATAACCTGCTTTTTTCAAACCGTATGCCCAACCCTTGTAATCAGTGGCCGGCAATTCAAAGAGTGATGCATACCGCGGACGCTGCAGGAATTTCGCATGGTCCTCATAGCTATGCGATGCGTGCGGATACTTGCGGAAGCAATCGTCCTTCTTATCATCGTCATGGTAGGTCTTGCCGCCTTTCCAATCGGGCGTGCATTTGATCCCGAAATGGTTGTTGCTCTTGCGCGCGAGCTCGCTGTTGCCATTGCCGCTCTCCAACAGGCCTTGGGCCAGGGTGATGCTGGCGGGGATGCCGTGTTCCTTCATTTTTTTCACAGCCACCTCCTTCCAGGCACTGATGTAATCCTCGGGGGTGTTCTTCTGGGCGCAGAGTGTTGCTGCGATGCATGTGCAGAACAAGGCGATGGCCCAGGGGATGATCGATCGTTCCGTACGCATTCTTCTGGGTGCTTGGGTCGAATTGCGAAACTATCGGCTCCGATCAAGGCTGGAAATGGATAGCAGACCGCTGATCCAACCACCGATCGTTGATAGAACGGTGCCGATCGCCATGTTATTCTTGTACGATCGGATGAACCGGGACCGATATCGGTGTGTTATGCAGGAGGACGAAGAAGAAATGAAGGAAGAGGGAAAGGGTCTATCGGATCCGATCGAGCGGCTGAAGCTGGAGCCTGGGGATTTTTACCGGACGGCGGAAGGCTATCTCGTTTTCACGGAACAATATCACTTGAAGCGCGGGTATTGCTGCCAGAGCGGCTGCCGGCATTGTCCGTATGGATTCAATATGAAGCGGAAGGTGGACCGCTGATTTTACAACGTCGAATTCAGCAGCTGCCCACTACCGATCAACTTGTGCAGATACGGCCGCGTAAGCGTGTTCCTGATCGCCTGGATGTGGTTCATGTTATGGCAATCGCTTCCGATCAGTTCATAGTATCCGGCATCGATCAGCTTTTCCGCGATCTGTTTCGTCTGCGGGCCGTATGCACCGGACAACGCAACAAGGTTCAACTGGAAGAGCACCCCACGTTCCTTCAACGTCTCATACTTGCTGAAGTCGTTATACCAGAAGCCGTAACGTTCGGGGTGCGCGAGTACTGGGCGAAAACCCTGCGTCTGCATCTGGAAGATCACGTTCAACAGGATCGCAGGTTCGCTGATGAATGGCAATTCGAAGAGCAGAAGCCGATCGCCGAACGTGAGCACTTCCTTCTTTACCACGCGCTGCTCCAGCTCGTGATCGAGGTAGTATTCCGCGGCCGCTTCCACTTCGATGTTCACTCCCTGCCGACGTACCTCGGCACGCAACTTCTCCAGCCCACCGAGGATGATCTCCGGTGTGTTCTTGTAACCATCGGCCATGCTGTGCGGCGTGGTGATCACCTTGCGGTAACCGAGTTCCGCCATCGCGGTGAGCAGTTCGATCGATGCTTCCAAGTGAGGCGCACCATCATCGATACCCGCAATGAAATGCGAATGCACATCAGTTCCCAACACAGACAGATCCGCCGGACCGAGCTGTGGTTCCTTCTTTCCGAACAATCCGCTGAAGATCCCCATCTATCGCTGCGCGTACTGCTGCTCGTAGTAATTCTTGTATGCGCCGCTGGTGACATGCGCCAGCCATTCGGCGTTCGCAAGGTACCAATCCACCGTGCGCTCGAGACCTTTCTCGAACGTGATGGAAGGTTTCCAGCCGAGTTCACGTTCGATCTTCCCCGCATCGATCGCGTAACGTAGATCATGCCCGGCGCGATCGGTGACGTAAGTGATGAGCTTCTCGCTCTCCCCTTTCGATCGGCCAAGCTTTTCGTCCATGATCGAACAGAGCAGTTTCACCAGATCGA
>JAEZAU010000097.1 GCA_023430325.1 Bacteroidota bacterium
ACCGGCGCAGAGAAGCAGAAGCTCTTCCCGACGGACATCGGCATGGTGGTGAACGATTTTCTGGTGGAACATTTCTCTTCGATCGTGGATCTGAACTTCACCGCGAAAGTGGAGGAGGAGTTCGATGTGATCGCCGAAGGCCGTGAGGATTGGAGGGAGATGCTCCGCCGTTTCTACAAGCCGTTCCATGAGACCATCGGCAAGGCGAAGGATGCTGACAAGGCCACAGGCGCCCGTGAACTGGGTATCGATCCCGACAGTGGAAAAAAGATCTATGCGCGCATCGGCAGGTTCGGGCCCATGATCCAGATCGGCGAGGCCGAGGACGAAGAAAAACCCAGGTTCGCCAGCCTGCGCAAGAACCAGAGCATTGAGACCATCACCCTGGAGGATGCGTTGGATCTGTTCAAACTCCCACGCACGTTAGGCCAGCACGGCGAGGACATCGTGTCGGTGGGCATCGGCAGGTTCGGACCCTATGTGCGGATCGGAAGTACCTATGCGAGCATTCCGGCAGAAGAAGATCCGCTCAGCATCGATCTGCACCGCGCCGTTGAACTCGTAGATCAAAAGAAACTCGCCAACGCGACACGTGATGTCGGTGAGCACAAAGGCGAAATGTTAACGATCGGCCGCGGAAGATTCGGCCCTTTCGTGAAGTTCGGCAAGGTCTACGCCAACATCCCACGCGGCGAGGATCCCACGCAGGTCAACTTTGAACGTGCGGTGGAACTCGTTGAGGCCAAACTCGCTGGCGTGCGCCAGAACATCCTCAAGGAATTCGAAGGCTCGGAGATCCAAGTGCTCAACGGCCGTTACGGACCCTACATCACCGATGGGAGCAAGATCGCCAACGTGCCCAAGGACAAGAAGCCCGAGGATATCACGCTGGAGGAGGCCAATGCGCTGATCGCAGCCGCTCCCGAGCGCAAAGGAAAAGGCCGGTTCGCAAAGAAGGCGGCAGCAAAGAAGGCTGCTCCCAAGAAGGCCGCTAAGAAGGCAGCGGCGAAAAAGGGAGCGAAGAAGAAGAAGTGAGGAATATCCAATGATCAATATCCAATATTCAAGTCCCAAGTGGATCCAGACTTGGCTATTGAGCATTGAGCCTTGAATAATGATCATTAGCAGTTGGGCGTGCCCCTTCGCAGAGCCTCGGGTCGCGCTCTTCGTTGCAAGTCCTCGCTGCGCTGCGGGCTTTACACTGCGATCGCTCACGCGCTGCGCATGGCCAGGTGATCTGGGCCGGGCACAGTAATTCCATAGGGTGACCGACCGATCTGCGTAAGTGGCGTAGCCGAAAACCCCGCAGCGCAGCGAGGAGTTGCAGGCGCAGCCACGTCCTGACAGGAATTCGCCCAAAGAACCAAGTGAATGGTGATAAGTGACTGGTGAATGGGATGATCAGGATCTGGCAGCCACCATTCACCATTCACCAAGGACCATTCACCTCACACGCACTAACACGCCCGTGTGAGCACTTTCCTCTGCCCCCACACCAGCCGTCCCCGATAACCCGCCACCTTCGCGATTGGTGATCCGTGCTCATGCGGATCGGCGCGCATGGATATCAGCATCTATTTCAGGCCTTCGGAAGCATTCGGCACGGTCCGCAACGAATGGCCGGCGAACAGCATCGGCGACAGTATGCTCTGCCATACCGATCGCAGTTTTCCGGATCTGGAGGGTGTACATGTGGCGCTCATCGGCCTGCCCGATGATCCGGGCAATGCGAGACCCCGCAATTGCGTGCATGCGCCCGATGCGATCCGTGAGCAATTGTTCCAGCTCTACCTGCCTGCGGGCAACCTCCGCATAGCCGATCTGGGCGACATTGTGCCCGGTGCATCCGTGGCCGATACACAGCACGCCGTGGCAGAAACGCTGGCTACGCTCATGCGGCAGAACATAGTGCCGGTGATCCTTGGCGGTGGACAGGGACATACCCATACGCAGTACCTGGCCTATGAAATGCTCGAGCGCACGGCGAACCTGGTCTGTGTGGATGGCCGTTTCGATCTGGGTGAACCGGGGCAGGGCTTGAGCGAGAGCAGTTATTTGAGCCACATCGTGCTGCGCCAGCCGAACTACCTGTTCAATTACAGTAACCTGGGTTACCAGACCTATCTGGTGGATCAGCCGGGGATCGAGCTGATGGACAAGCTTTATTTCGATGCGCACAGGTTGGGTGAGCTGCGGGCGCGTATCGCTGATGCGGAACCCGTACTGCGCAATGGCGATAGCCTCAGTGTGGACATGACCGCCGTGCGCCGATCGGATGCACCGGGCACCACCAGGCCCGGCCCCAATGGTTTCCACGGTGAAGAGATCTGCCAATTGATGCGCTACGCCGGCGTAAGCGAGAAGATCACATCGATCGGCATTTATGAGATGGACCCTGCCAAGGATGTGGATTCGGTAACAGCGCAACTGGCCGCGCAAATGGTCTGGTGTTTCCTGGATGGGTTCCGCAGCCGTACCAACGACCTGCCCTGGCTGGATCGTAAGCGGTTCACCCGGTTCAGGATCCCGATACGCGGCCACGATCAGGAATTGGTGTTCTACAAGAGCAACGTTAGCGATCGCTGGTGGATGGACATTCCCTACCGAGCCGAACAGGAAGCCCGTTTCGAAAGACATCATTTGGTGCCATGTTCTTATTCAGACTATCAGATGGCCTGCCGGGAAGAGGTGCCTGACCGCTGGTGGCGCACCTTCCAGAAGCTGGCCTGAGCCGATCGGCAGACCTGCCTCATCCCTGAAAAGTAGATGAGCAGATGTTTGCACAAAAGGACTTTTGTTATATTGGCGGCCGGGATCGTCATGGATCCTCAGGACTTTCTCGCTCCATACCTACAGAACATCCATTAGCCATACGCATGAGGGGGATATTTACGGTCGCGTTGTTCACGGTGATGGCAGGTGCCGCCATGGCGCAGCAGGATCCGCAATTCACCCAATACATGTTCGATCGGCTTTCCATCAACCCTGCCGTGGCGGGTGTGAGTGGTCAGTTGTGCGGAACGGCCCTGTTGAGACAGCAGTGGACAGGTTTTGATGGCGCCCCGAAGACCGGGTTGCTCAACGCCAGCATGCCCATTGCAAAGATCAGCAGCGGTGTTGGACTTTCCGTATACCTCGATGAACTTGGGCAGCAGAAGAGCACGTTCGCCCGCTTGCATTATTCTTTCCATCGCAAGGTGGGTACGGGCACATTGGGTATCGGTGTCTATTTCGGATTGGGCAGTCATGCCTTGGGCCGCAACTGGATAGCACGTGATGCCGTGGAACTGGACAACGCAATTCCGCTGAATGGGCAGAGCCAGGGCGGTTTCGATCTTGGCGCAGGCATCTATTACCAGAGCAAGACGATCTGGGTCGGCATCAGCAGCACGCACCTTCCGGAGACCGAATTGGATGATGTGAGCATTAAGATGGCCCGCCACTACTTTGTGCAGGCCGGTTACAACTGGGCGCTCGGCGGCAACGAGGATCACATGCTTCAACCAAGCGTGTTGATCAAGACCGACGGCACCAGCACCCAGTTCGACATAAATGCTCTTTACCTGTATAATAAGATGGTCTGGCTGGGCGTTTCGTACCGTACCGAGGACGCTATAGCACCAATGGTCGGTTACCAGCACGCTTTCCTCGATGGCCGTTCTATGCTCCGTTTGGGCTACAGCTATGATGTGACCACATCATCACTGAAGAACTACAGCAGTGGCAGCCATGAAGTAATGTTGAACTACTGCGTCACCTTGGTCAAACCTCCCAAGGTGGAGTATTACAGGAACGTAAGGTTCCTATAAACCTGAAGTCCGAAACCAGATAACCCAAATTGCCGTAAACAGCTAAATGCTACGTGTACGCTTACCCGATCGCGTGAACATTTGGTTGGCCTGCAGGAAGATGGAGGAACGGCATAACAGGAAGAACATGGTACGTCCCATAATTTATCTCTGCGCCATTGGCTTGCTGGCGAGCTGTGGTAGGGGTGGTCAGGGGCAGCTGATCGGTGCTCAGCAGCGGCCCTCCTGGTACCAGATAGATCCGTACGGAATGAACTACATCCCGATGGGCTCCTTCGTGATGGGGCCCAGCGACCAGGATGTACCGTACGCCATGGTCTCCAAGAGCAAGACCGTTTCGGTACAGGCATTCTACATCGATCAGACCGAGATCACCAACAACGAGTACCGGCAGTTCGTGTACTACGTGCGCGATTCGATCGCAAAACGCATCCTGGGTGATGAGGACATCGGTGAACATATCTTCACGGAGGATGAGTACGGTGAGGACATCGATCCGCCGATCCTCAACTGGCGTGAAAAGATCAACTGGTACGGTGATGAGGAGCGTGAAGCCCTGGCTGAACTTTTCCTGCAAGAGAGCGAGCAGTTCTACCGTCGCAGAGAGGTCGATACCCGCAAGCTGATGTTCGAATACTATTGGATCGACCTGAAGGAAGCGGCACGCAAGGCGAACAATGCCCGTGATCTCGATCTGAGTTACACCAACGTGAAAGGCCAGAACAATGCCATCCGTGGTCATAGCGATCGTTCGAAATTCATCATCAAGGAGATCATCAACGTGTATCCCGACACACTGGTTTGGGTGCATGATTTCACCTATTCGTTCAATGAGCCTATGACAGAGAACTACTTCTGGCATCCGGCCTATGACGATTATCCAGTGGTGGGCATCACCTGGCAGCAGGCCAACGCCTTCAACGTATGGCGTACGCAACTGATGAATGATTGGCTGAACCAGGGTGGCGATGCTTTCATCAACCGTTTCCGTCTCCCGACCGAGGCTGAATGGGAGTACGCATCACGCGGCGGATTGGATCTCGCACCCTATCCATGGGGCGGCCCCTACATCCGTAACCGCCAGGGCTGCTTCCTGGGCAATTTCAAGCCTCTGCATGGTAACTACACCGATGATGGCGGCTTCCATACCGTACCTGTGGACAGCTACAGCCCCAACGATTATGGCCTCTACAACATGGCGGGCAACGTGGCCGAGTGGACCAGCACCGCTTTTGATGAGAGCGTGTACGATTTCGAGCACGATCTGAACCCCGAATACCAATACGATGCACTGGCCAACGATCCTCCTTCGCTCAAGCGCAAGGTGATCCGCGGTGGATCATGGAAGGATATCGGCTTCTATCTGCAGACCGGCACACGTAGCTATGAGTACCAGGATACCGCGAAGGCCTATGTTGGTTTCCGTAGTGTAATGACATACCTCGGACGCGGTAAGGCCGTTGATGCCAATGACCTCTAGGATGAAATGAACTGTTGCCGGGGAACAACAAGCCCCGGCCAACAGCCATTTTTAAGACCCTTCAACCCAACCAGATTAAAGCAAGGAATCAAGACGATGAAACCCGGCAGCAAGAAGTGGAAGAATTTCATGGCCAAACTGTATGGGATCGGTGCAGCGGTCGTGATCATAGGCGCGCTCTTCAAGATCCAGCACTGGCCATTGGCCGATCTATTCTTGATCCTTGGTCTCAGTACCGAAGCGATCATTTTCTTTTTCTCCGCATTCGAACCTCCGCATGAGGATGTGGATTGGAGCCTTGTCTACCCTGAACTTGCCACCGGCGAGCATGCCGAAGGCGAGGAATTGAGCAAGGATGACAACCGCTCGATCACCGAGCAGTTGGATGATATGCTTGAGGCGGCCAAGATCGAACCTGAACTGATCGAGAGCCTCGGTGAAGGCATGCGCGCACTGAGCGATCAAGCCAAGCAATTGGGCGAGGTCTCCGGTGCTGCCGTTGCCACCAATGATTACGTGACCAACCTGAAAGGCGCCAGCACTCGAGTTGCCGACCTCAGCGAGACCTATGCGAAAGCAAGCGAGAGCCTCGTAGGCCTCACGAACATGGATGCCGGCCGTAGCGCAGGAGAAAGCCTTGTGCGCATGAGCAATAATCTGAGCGAGCTCAACGAGATGTACGAGATGCAACTGCGTGGCAGCCGCGAGAAGCTCGAGGCAGCGAACCAGATGTTCGAAGGCATGGCGGACATGCTCACCAACCTCCGCAACTCCGTTGAGGATACCCGCCGTTACAAGGAGAATATCAGCGAGCTCAGCGATAATCTGCAGAAGCTGAATACCGTGTACGGTAACATGTTGAACGCAATGACGATCCGTAGCTGAGCCCCGGCTGCGATCGAGATGTTGAATAGCCAAAACCTGTAGGAGAGAACAAGATGGCAAGCGGCAAACAGACGCCCCGTCAGAAGATGATCAACATGATGTACTTGGTACTTACGGCGCTTCTTGCGCTGAACGTATCCAAGGAGATCCTGGACAGCTTCGTGACGGTGAACACAGGCCTTGAGAATACCAAGGTGACGCTCCAGGAAAAGATGGACGCCACCTATAAGACCTTCAGCCAGTACAACTCAGAGAACTCCGCCAAATACGGCGAGGCCTGGGGAAAGGCGCAGGAGGTGCAGAACGCAGCAGCAGATCTTCTACGTCATCTCGATTCGCTCAAGGTGAAGACGATCGTTGCAGAAGAGAAGCGTCCCGTGTCGGAAGTGATCGGCCGTAACGCCACCACCGGTGTCGATACAGTGATCAACCTCGCTCATGTGTCGAAAAAGGATGCTTACAATGAGACCACCAACCTACTGGTGGGCAGTGAACCTGCCAAGCCGAAGGACGGTCCATGGTCGGCAACCGAACTTCGTCAGAAGCTTGAAGCTTTCCGTGAGTTGGTGAAGAAGCATGCCGGCAACGACCAGAAGATCGCGGCCAATGCGGACATGCTGTTCGATTTCTCTGACCGTAAGGACGCATCCGGTACCATGAACAACTGGGAAAGCATCAACTTCTACCACGTGCCTCTGGCTGCGGCGGTAACGGTGATGTCAAAGATCCAGGCGGATATCCGTACTGCGGAGAATGAGATCATCAATCGTCTCCTGGGTGATGTGGAAGGAAAGAGCTTCAAGTTCAAGACGCTCACACCGATCGTAAAGCCGCAGAGCAGCTATGTGACCGCTGGTGGAACGTATCGTGCCAATATCTTCCTGGGTGCTTACGATGACCAGAACGCTCCTGAAGTATACATCGCCGGCCCTGGTGCCCGTGTTGACACTGTGAAGAACGAGATCATCGGCGAGGCGATCAAGCTGCCCATGGAAGGTGCGCAGGCAGTGCTGGAGCAAACGGCTTCCGGTTCAGGCATGCGCGCCGTGGAAGGGATCATCAAGTTCAAGCCGGTCGGTGGCGATGTAGAGATCCATTCTTTCCGTACGGAGTATGAAGTGGCCACACCGAACCTTGTGGTGAGCCCCACGAAGATGAACGTGTTCTACCGTGGTATCGAAAATCCGGTGGATGTGAGCGTGGCCGGTTACAGTGCCACGGCCATCACCCCGAGCATGACCAACGGTTCCATCAGCCGCTCTGGTGAAGGGTACATCGTGAAGCCGGGCCAGGGCAATGAGGCCGTAGTGAGCGTTACGGTGACCAACCCCGATGGTACCAAGAAGAGCATGGAAGGCGTTAAGTTCCGTGTGAAGAACGTGCCCGATCCGGTGGCCCAATTCGCTGGAAAAGGTCCTGGTGACAACACAGTGAGCCGAGGAGAAATGACCGCTGCGCAAGGTGTGATCGCCAAGATGCAGAACTTCGAATTCGATCTCAAATTCGATGTGATCGAATTCACTGTTGTCGCCACGATCGGCGGTGAAGTGAAGGAGGAAGTGGTGAAAGGGAACCGTATGACCGATACCGCCAAGGCCATGTTCGGCAAGGTGAAGAGCGGCCAGCGGATCTGGATCGAGAACGTGAAGGCCAAAGGACCTGACGGTACCGTGCGTAAGCTCGGTGCACTGGCCCTGAAGGTCACCTGATGGATCAAAAATACCTGCAACAATGAGGAACAGTCTGTGCCTTTTTCTGCTGATCGTAGGGTTCTCCCTCCTGGGCGGTGCTGCGCATGCACAGACCGTTCTCGACGGGGCCTACATCAAGGAACATACGAAGACCAAGCGTGTTGTGCCTTACACGCACATCCGCGAGGCCGATGTCATGTGGGCCCGCCGAGTGTGGCGCCAGATCGATCTGAAGGAGAAGATGAACCATCCGCTCTACTATCCTTCAGAACCGACCAGTGATCGTATGAGCCTTTTCGATGTGATCAAGAAGGGTTTGCTGGATGATGGTTCGCTCACCGCGTATGATGATCAGTTGGGTGATGGCGATCAGTTCAAGAAGCCATTGCTAGCGAACGAGATCAGCACGTTGCTCGAACGGATCGATACGGTGTTCACCGAAGATCTTGAGACCGGTGAAATGGTGCCGACCACCGTACCGATGATCATCACCAGCGCCGATGTGCTGTTCTACAAGATCAAAGAGGATTGGATCTTCGACAAGCAGCGCAGCGTCATGGATATCCGCATCATTGGTATCGCGCCGGTGATCGCAGATAAGGGTGATGATGGTGAGGTTCGCGGTCTGCGTACGTTATTCTGGCTTTATTACCCTGAATGCCGTTACGTGTTCGCGAACTGGGAGGCTTTCAACCGTGAGAACGATGCGGAGCGCCGCAGCTTCGAGGACATCTTCTGGAAGCGCCAGTTCAGCAGCTACATCACCAAGTGGAGCAACGTGTACGATCGCAACATCGCCGAACATCGCATTGGTCTCGATGCATTGCTCGAAGCAGAAGAGATCAAGCAGCAGCTCTTCGAACTGGAGCACGATCTCTGGAACTTCTGATCGAACGATCCTGACAAAGTTCAAAGCCCTCCGATCGGAGGGCTTTGTTTTTTCCAGCCTTGCGCAACGATCGGCTTCTTGGATGGCGTTATGCTGCAAACCTGCAGACCATGCGCACCCATCCTGTTCTATTGATCCTCTTGTTTATCACATCTTCGGCCGGTGCACAAGATCCTTCGAACAGACCTTCTCCATACGCGCACATTCGTGAGGCCGATGTCATGTGGGCCAGGCGTGTCTGGCGCTTCATTGACATTAAGCAGAAGATCAATTTACCGCTCTTCTATCCGCTCGATCCGATCGATGACCGGAGAAGTCTTTTCGATGTGCTTGTAACAGCTCTCCTTGAAGAAGGTATGCTCACAGCCTACGATGATCTTGATGGAACAGGCGATCAGTTCAAGAAGCCGATGACTCAACAAGGAGTGAAGGCTCTATTGGAATCTCGTGAGAGTGTTCAGACAATAGATCCTGATAATGGTGAAAGCCTGGAGATCGTTGTCACCAATAAGATCACCAGCGGAGATGTAGTAGGCTACAAGATCAAAGAGGATCACATCTTCGACAAGCAGCGTGGTGTCATGGATGTGCGCATCATCGGTATCGCGCCAGTGGTGGTTAGCCGTGGAGAAGACGGCGAAGTGCGCGGCCAGCGAACGCTCTTCTGGTTGTACTACCCTGAATGCCGCTACATATTCGCGTCAGCACGCGCGTTCAACAGGCACAACGATGCTGAACAACGAACGTTCGATGAGATCTTCACCAAACGCTTCTTCCATGGGCAGGTGGTCAAGGTGAGCAACGTGTACGATCGCGGCATCAATGAGGTGCAGACCGGTGTTGATGCGTTGCTGAGCTCACAGGAATGGGATCGGTGGTTGGTGGAATACGAGCAGGATCTGTGGCATTACTGAGCGCAACGCAGAGGTGAGAGGCGCTGGGAAGCGCAGACAAATGCATGTGAATGCTTTGGGCGCATGCCGCGCAAAAGCCGCGACACCGGGCTATCCGCTGCAAGTCCGCACTCGCAAAAGCCTCGCTTGCGGGCTTTACGCTTCTATCCCTTGCGCGCTGCGCAGTTACCGATCGCTCACGTTCCGCAATTGGATCGCATCGGTCCAGTGGACCGATCGATATCGAAAAGATCCCATCTGCGTAAGTGGCGAAGCCGGAAAGCCCGCAGGCCGTGCTTTTAACGGCCGAGGACTTGCAGGCGCAGCCACGCCTTGACTGGAATTCGCCCAAACCAACTATGAGCAACGCATTCCACCATTTCACTTTCTTACCTTCTAACTCTTTCACCCAGCATTCCCGTACCTTTGCAGCCGTTTTTCCCAGCCGATGATCACTGTCCAGAGCCTGTTGTTGCATTTCGGTGAGCGGCCGATGTTCGATGAAGTTTCATTCTTCATCGGCGCGGACGATCGCATTGGGCTCGTGGGTCGCAATGGTGCTGGCAAAAGCACGCTGCTGAAGATCCTCGCCGGGCAACAGTCCTATGACAAGGGCATCATCGGCAA
>JAEZAU010000138.1 GCA_023430325.1 Bacteroidota bacterium
GCTTCTCCTTCACCGCGCTGTTCTTGAGGTAGGCGCTGAAGGTGTGCAACGGCCGGCCTTCCAGCGTGAGCACGCGTTCGGCGATCTCATCGATGAATGTCTGCGCCTTGGTGTACAACTCTTCGAATTTGGTATGCAGATCGAAGAATGTTGGCCCGGTGATGTTCCAGTGACAACCGCGCAGATTCTGGTAATGTACCTGGTATGTGGCTAGCAGGCGATTCAGACCGACGACCAATTCTTCGCTCTTCTGAACATCGAGTCCAACTGAATTTATCGATCGGGAATTTTTCTTGCTCATGAATGGATGGTTGTTCCCGAAAGGTACGGACATGACGATGATGAAATTGATCGCTCAGGCACCGAGCATGCGTGTTCCATCCGTCATCAATGGCCATGCGTCCGATCCTGTTGCTTCTCTTCTTCACTGTTAAAATTATCGCCGCGCAACAAACGCGCGTGCTCTTCCTGGGCAACAGCTACACCACCTCGAACGATCTACCCAACATGGTCAGACAGCGCACTTTCTTTGGGCGACACGGTGACCACCGGCGTTCATGCGCCAGGCGGAATGACCTTACAACAGCACGCGAACAGCCAGACATCACTGGATCTGATCGCTTCGCAGGCGTGGGACTTCGTGGTGATGCAGGAACAAAGCCAGCTGGGCGCGTTGCCTGCGGATATTACGACCACTGAGATCTCCGCCATCCAACTGATCGCTGCGATCGAAGCGAATTACGAATGCACCTATCCTGTGCTTTATATGACCTGGGGAAGGGAAAATGGCGATGACCTCAATTGCCCGAACTTTCCCTTTATGTGCACTTACACCGGTATGCAACAAGCCCTGATCAACAACTATGTGGCGCTCGGCAACTGGAACGATGCCCACACGGCACCCATTGGTGCGGCATGGAGAACCGTGCGCGAGACACATCCGGAGATCCAGCTTTATCAACCCGATGGAAGTCATCCTTCGATCGCAGGCACCTACCTCGCGGCCTGCGTCTTCTACTCCACCTTCTTCCAGGAAAGCTGTGTGGACGCGACGTTCAATTCATCGCTCGATCAAACGACGGCAGCGATCCTGCGCAATATCGCGAGCAGCACTGTATTGAACGATATTCCGCTCTGGAACCTTGATCTGCCCAACGGCACAAGCGCCGCGCTTCACGGTTTCAGCATGGGCCTGGATTGGATCACATTGATCCACAATGGGCAGGGCACACATCTGTGGACCTGCAGCAATGGCCAAACCTTCATGACCGATACGGTCACGTTCACATTCGAGACCTCGGATGTCTACACGGTGATCCATCAATACGATGATCCGTGCGGGAACTCAGACACCATGACGTTCACCTTCAATGTCGCGGTGGGTGTTGAAGAGCACGCAAGCGCCGATCGATGGAAGGTCTTTTCCGGATCTCCGGGTGAATTGCATATCCAAGACGCCAAACCTGGCGATGATCTAATGCTATTCGATCCTCAAGGGCGCTTGCTGTTGCGAAGAAGGATCGGCAGCACGATCGATCGGATCGAATGCGGATCGGGATTGAAGTTCTGGCGGATCGCTGGTATGGATGGGAATTTGGGCAGTGGTTCTGTGATGGTGTGGTGATCATCCGCAGATGACGCAGATCGCGCAGATGAAATGCAAGAACATGGTAGGTCTCCATTTCCTGCGTTTCAGATCTTGCGTGGAGTCCTGCCAAGCACTCGATCATCTGATCTTCTGATCCGAACTGCGTAAGTGGCGGAGGTGGAAAGCCCGCAAGCGAGGCTTTTGCGAGAGCGGACTTGCAACCGTAGCCACGCCCTGCCGGAATTTCGCCCACCCTCATCCAGGTATGAACTTCCTATGCAGGTAATTTTGCGGCGTGTAAAACGTTTCGTTCTCTGCATGAGGTCGGTATTTGCTGGCATTCTTCTTCTTTATGGCAGCTGGGCGATCGGACAGCATTCGGATCGGATCGCTTCGTTGAACGAGACTGTTAAAGCGCTTGCTTCGGCGGAGAAAGATCCTGTTCGCGACAGTTTGAACGCCGTGCTGAAGAGCGGTCTGCGTGATCTGCTCTCTACCGAAGATGCCGCCACTCTTTCACTCGCAGATCTGCGCTTGAGCCGTGTGGATGCTCCTGATGGAAAGTTCCGGCTGATCACCTGGAACGTGCCGCGCAGCGATGGATCTCACCTGTATGAAGGACTTCTGCTCGTGGTGGATCGATCGAAGAAAAGATCATACGAATTGAAAGATGCGACCGCTGCGATCGCATCGCCCGAAGTGCCTGAGCTTGGTCCCGATCGTTGGTACGGTGCCTTGTATTACGAAGTGGTACCGGTGAAGAAAGGCGGCAAGACCTATTACACGCTGCTAGGCTGGAAAGGTTTTGATCGGATCGAAACACAGAAGGTGATCGAAGTGCTGCATTTCAAGGGATCGGCACCGCGTTTCGGTGCGCCGCTCTTCGGTTCGGGCAAGCTGAAGAAGAATCGCCAGGTTTTCCGCTATTCCTTCCAGGCGAGCATGACCTTGAGGCACCAACCGGAATTCGGCATCATCCTCGATCATCTTTCTCCATCACGCGCCGATCTCGAAGGACAATGGGCGTTCTATGGACCTGATATGAGCTTCGATGCATACGTCTGGGAGAAGGGCCAGTGGCAGTTCCAGCGGGACATCGATGCGCGCGATCGGAGCCGCAGCGACAAGCCGTTCAACGCACCACCACCCGATCCGAAGCCTTAGATCGGTGAGTGTCGCATCTTCGCGTCATGAACTACGAGAAGATCCGTTTCAGCGTTTCGGAAGGTGTGGCCACGATCGTGTTGAACAGGCCTGATAAACTGAACTCTTTCGACCGGCAACTTTCACTTGAAGTGATCGATGCGCTGGATCGGGCAAAGGAAGATGCTCAAGTGCGCGCGGTGTTGATCACCGGCGAAGGCCGTGCGTTCAGTGCGGGCCAGGATCTTGCCGAGGCCATCGCACCGGGCACGCAGATCGGCGACATCCTAACCAAACAATACAACCCGATCGTCCGCCGGATCCGTGCGTTGCCGAAACCGGTGATCGCTGCGGTGAACGGCGTTGCAGCTGGTGCAGCGGCCAACATCGCTTATGCATGCGATCTGGCGATGGCGGCGGAGAGCGCGACCTTCATCCAGAGCTTCATCCATATCGGCCTCATTCCCGATAGCGGGGGAACGTTCACACTTCCACGTCTTGTCGGCATGCAACGGGCGTTCGGGCAGATGATCCTTGCACCGAAGATCAGCGCGAAGAATGCCGAGGCCATGGGCATGATCTGGAGGGCAGTTCCCGATGCCGATCTCATGAACGAAGCGAATGCGCTCGCCATGAAGCTCGCATCCATGCCGACCAAGGCGATCGCTTTGACGAAACAGGCACTGGACCGATCGATGACCAATGATCTGGATGCGCAGCTCGATCTGGAGAACGAACTGCAGACCATTGCCGGTGATACGTATGACTACAACGAAGGGGTGAAAGCGTTCCTGGATAAACGCAAGCCGGTTTATAAAGGCGAGTGACCCTTTTCCATGCGATCGGCCAGATCGATCATCTTTGGTGAAAACCGATCGACAATGGAGCTCTCCTACATCAACTGGTTCGCGGTGATCGTTGCCACTCTTGCTGCGTTCGCGCTGGGCGCTTTGTGGTACAGTGTACTTTTCAAGGATGCGTGGATCCGTGCGGTAGGCTTGAGCGAAGAGGAGATGAAGAAAGGCGCGAACATGGGCGTGATATTCGGCACCACGCTCCTGCTCACGTTCATCATGGCCCTTGGCCTTGCAATGATCTGGCATACCGAAGATCTCAGCGAGGTCACCTGGCTGGTAGGCCTCTATCATGGTCTCGCGATCGGTCTGGCTTTCGTGGCAACTTCCACCGGCATCAACTACCTGTACCAACGCAAAAGCCTTACGCTTTGGGCGATCGATGCCGGTTACCAGGTCACATTCCTGGCGCTGATCGGAGCCATCCTCGGCGCCTGGCATTGATGGAGATCGATGCGTTGCGAGATCTGGTGCTGAAGGAATTCGGTGCCCTTGAGCACGATCATTTCGGCAGGCCGGCATATCGCGCTGCGCCGAAAAAGACCGGCGGAAAGCCAGGCAGGATCTTCATGACCCTATGGATCGAAGAAGGTCATGCGGTGCTCATGCTCACGAAAGATCAGCAGATCGACCTGATCGATGCGCATCCGGCGTTCTTTTCACCGCACCCGACAAAATGGGGCGAAAAAGGCGCGACCATCATGCAACTGAAAAAGATCGATGCCGCGATCACACGAAAGGCGATCACCATCGCCCACGCTAACTCACACTGACGCCGCTTTCACGATGCGGAAGTTGAACATGTGCGTACCGAGTGCGCCCCAAAGACGCACCCAGATCGGCAGGATCTGCTCCGTGCCGCGCGCCATGGTGATATCACCCAGATCGATGATGTCCTCCTTCTCCCACCCGAATTTTGTCAGCAGATCCTTCACCTGGCCTTTCGCTCCCTGATCGTTGCCGCATAGAAAGAGATTCGTTCTCTCCGGAAGTGCTTTCGGATCGAGCATCAGTGGGGCTGATAAGGTGTTCAGCACCTTCACCACCTTCACTTCCGGGAATTTGCGTTGGATCTCTTCTCCCAGCGAATCATCGTTGCATATGCTCAGCGTGGGAGGCATGCCTTTCGAAAAATCCAGCGGATTTGAAACGTCGATCATCACTTTGCCGTTCATCGCCGATCCGGCCGCGGACAAGGCCTGCACGCTTCCCGATCCGCTTGTCGCGTTCACCAGCATCTCACCGAAAGCAGCAGCTTCCGCCTGTGTGCCGAGTTTCACGCTGATGTTCGATCGATGCCATTCACTGAATGGTGGTGCACCGGTCAAAGACTTCTCAGTTTTCGCCAGGGTGGATGCCACATCGCGTGTTCCGATCTTGACATCATGACCTGCATTCACCAGTTTTTCGGCGATCGTTCGTCCAACGCCGCCGGTACCAAGAATTCCGATCTTCATGTTGCTTTGTTTTGTTCAGCGGCAGTAAAATTGTCGTGTCGCTTTCCTTTTCACAAGAGCTGTCAAAAAGGATAGTATTGCACCCGATCGACGGCTTTCGCGGCCGATAAAGCAACACAACACGAAAAAAATTTCGACCATGATCATCGACGGAAAAGAACATCGGATCCGCATGCACGGGATGGAATACCATTGCGCCCTGGATGTGACGATGGCGTTCATCGGTGGAAAATGGAAGAGCATCGTGCTGTGGTATCTGCGGAAGGAACGCAAGCGTTTCAGCGAGTTGAAACGGAACATCCCGGGGATCACGGAGAAGATGCTCTCACTGCAATTGCGGGAGCTGGAGAAGGACGCTCTGGTGCAGCGAACGATCTATGCGGAAGTGCCGCCGCGGGTGGAATACGCGCTTACCGAAGAAGGACGAACCTTGTTGCCTTTGCTGGAGGAATTGGCGAAATGGGGCCGCTATATGGGTGGAAAATATGGATCGGTCGAAGAGGTGCAGCCTTCTCGCAGTCGTCAATAAAGCAGATGAGCTGATCTATCGCAAGAGCACTTTTCCGACCTTGACCGGGCCGTCCGGATCGATGAGCTTGAGCGCGTAAGCTCCGGCTGGCAGACCAGAAAGATCGACCGATCCTCCGATCGCCTGCTTTTCCAGACAGACACGGCCCTGGGCATCGATCAATTCGATCCGGCTTCCCCTGTTCATCAGCGGATCGAAATGGACAATACCGTTCGAAGGATTCGGATAGACTTCGAATATTTCGATCGCAGCCACTTCCGGAACGCTGTTGAGATCACAGGTGTAGATCGGTATCACTGAATGAGCGCTCAGGAAATCCCAGATCTCGGTCGCCGTATCGAAGCCAGTCACCTCGGGCCAGCTATGGCTCATGCCGGTGAAGCGGATCAACTCGATCCGCTGCGGTTCCATTCCTGTGCCATCGCAAAAGGTCAGTCGCTCAACCCCGGTGGCGATCGCACTGCTCTGGTAACCTGTGTTGCCGCAATTGCCGCTCGCAAAAGCACTCAGCGGCCAGATATATGCGTTCGGATTATAGGTCGGATCGGGATAAGGCACCACATTGTCGGCATCGCCATGCAGATGCATCACCCCCACCGGCATGTAATCGTTCAGGAAATAGTTGGTCAAGTAAGTGTCATCGCCCCAAAGGTTGGCCGCCACGGGCCCAATTGCAGCGATCTTTTCAGGGCGTTGCACGGCGAGCAGGTAGGCCATGAATCCTCCGTTGGAATGGCCGCTTGCATACACGCGCGAAGCATCGATGTTGAATGTGTTGCAGAGATATTCCAGCAGATCGTCCACGAAGATCACATCATCGGTGGCGCCCGGCTCACTGAGACCACCGTGGCCGGCCACTTCATCGGCATAGACGTTCCATTGAGGCACACCGCCGATGTTCGTGGAATTCGGGTAGACGACCAGGAATCCGTTCGCGTCGGCCACTGCATCGAAACCCGAGTATGACTTGATGGTCTGCGCATTGCCTCCCGTGCCATGGAAGACCAGCAGAACGGGCAGATCATCGGCCACCGAACCGCCCGGGGCATGATAAAGGATGCTGCGTTGAATTCCTTGAGAAGTGATGGTGGCCGATCCATCGATCGCGGCTGAAGAGATGACGATCGAAAAAAGACAGATCGGTAGGAAACAACGTAATTGATCGGACATGGTGTGTATCTAAGGCCACCGAAATTAAGTCGATCGCAAGGCGGGCGCCAGTGGTCACAACACTGTAACCTCCGTGCGCCGGTTCAGGGCCCTTCCCTCCACGGTGTCGTTCGCGGCCACAGGTTTCGTTTCACCGTAACCTTTGGCCGTGATCCGCGAAGCATCGATTCCCTGAGCGATCAAATACTCACGTACCGCATCGGCGCGCTGCTGGCTCAGCTTCAGGTTCGCGTCATCGTGGCCAACATCATCCGTATGTCCGCCCAATTCGATCCGCAATTGCGGGTTGCCTTTCAAAAGGCGCGTAAGCTTGTCCAATTCAACATTGCTCGCAGGCAACAGTTCGTAACTGGCGGTATTGAAGAAGATGTTGCGCAGCGCGATGGTGCTTCCTGCGGTCAGCGGGCTCAATGGGACATCCAGCGTGTAAGGTTCCTTCACAGCCATGGGCGGCACGTCGTAGTTCTCACTGAAGAAAAGATATCCTTCAGCGCTCGCATTGAGCGCATACTGTTTTCCGACCGGCAGCGCGACAAGGAACTCACCGGTCTTTGGGTCGCTGTAAGCTGCTGTGGCCAGGGCCTTCGTGTTCACATCATAGAGTTCTACGTCCGCTTCCACAGGCTGCCCGTTCGTACGATCGGTGACCCTGCCTTTTATGTAGCTCACGGGCAGAGGACGCGCTTCGGGATACAGATCGAAACTGTATAGATCGAGATCGCCCTGCCCACCTGGCCGATCGCTGGCGAAGTACGCCACCTCACCGCTCGCATTCACCAGAAGACTATTCTCATCGGCCCCGGTGTTTATCGGATAGCCCAGGTTCAGTGCCGGTCCCCAATTGCCGAGACTATCCTTCCGGCTCATGTAGATGTCAAGTCCACCCATGCCGGGGTGACCATCGCTGCTGAAATAAAGCGTACGGCCATCGGGATGGATCTGCACGCTCTCTTCGTTGAACGGCGTATTTATCGAATTGCCCAGCTGCTCAGGTTTGCTCCAGAGACCATCATCGCCCATCACTGTTACGTAAATGTCCGTATTGCGAATACCGTCGCGCACGGAGGTGCCACGCACGAAGTAGAGCGTTCTTCCATCGCTGCCCAGGCTTGGCTGACTTTCCCAATTGCGGCTATTCACCGGTGGACCGAGGTTTTCCGGAGCACTCCAACGATCGCCCACGCGCACGCTGATGAACAGATCGCAACTGCCCAGGCCTTTGCGCCCCGGACCATATTCACCGAAAAGCTCGCAGGCGGTGAAGATGATGAAGCGGCCATCGGGTGAAAGCGTACCCGCACCTTCGTTCCGATCGGTGTCTACTGTGGGGATGGTGCGTGCTTCAGCCCAGCCAGCGTCCGCACCACGACGGCTCACGTAAAAATCTTCCTGCTCACCCACGCGTTCATCCTGCGCCTTCACTCTTCGCGTGAAAAGAAGCGTCGCATCGTCCGCTGTGATCGCCGGATAATATTCCGGCATCGCAGTGTTAACGCCAGGTCCGAGGTTCCTTGGTTCGAAAGGAACAGGTTGCGTCAATGCATGTTCTGCGAATTCACAGCTTTCGATGCCGAGCCGTGCTCGTTCCTTGCGTTGCGGATCGTGCTCTTTCTGGAGGAAAGCTTCGTAATTCTTTCGTGCTTCGGCATACATCCCCTTGCGGAATTCCAATTCGGCCAGGTGCAGTTGGGCGGTGGGAAATAAACGTGGAGCAGCGGCCAATGCTTCCCGGTAGCGGGTTATCGCCTTGTCGTCCTCACCACGCATCTCATGCATCTCGGCCAGCATCAACCGGGGCTCTGCGAACTTCTCATCCGCGGCAGCGGCCTTGTTGAATTCACTTTCGGCACAATCCCATTTACGCATCCGCATGCACTCCGATCCAGCCTCGTACCGCTTTATCGCCGACTTGTTCTCGGTGGTGTATTGCGCACGGCTCCATGATCCCAGGCATGAAAAGATCAGGACCACAAGGAATTGGCTGAAGCGGTGGTGGAGCATGAGCGATCGCATGGTGCAAATGAAAGGCCAGCTTCGGGAACTATACGGAATGCCTGTATTGGCGGGGCTTTGGGCGGGTTCCTGCCGGGTCGTGTCTCCGCTTTCAAGTCCTCCCGTACTGCGTACGGTCCGGGCTTTCCAGCTGCGCCACTAACGCAGATCTTCCTTTGAT
>JAEZAU010000160.1 GCA_023430325.1 Bacteroidota bacterium
CACGGAACAAGGAACATTGACATAGTCTTCCGTGCGATCGCACCTGGCCATTCTTTTCCTTACGGTATTCATCGATCTGCTGGGTTTCGGCCTGGTGATCCCCATCCTGCCCACATACGCCACACAGCTCGGCGCATCGCCATTGCAGGTCGGATTGATAGCGGCGGTGTACGCGCTCATGAACTTCATCTTCTCGCCGTTCTGGGGCACCATCAGCGATCGCGTAGGCAGAAGACCGGTGATCGCATGGACGGTCTTCATCACTGCTGGCGCATTCCTCATGCTCGCGCACGCGTACACGCTCACACTGCTCTTCGTGGCACGCATGCTCGCCGGTATCGGATCGGCCAACATCGCCGCATCACAGGCCTACATCACCGATGTTACGCCCGTTGAGAACCGGGCGAAAGCCCTGGGCATGATCGGCGCTGCGTTCGGGCTGGGCTTCATTTTCGGGCCGCCGGTGGGTGGTTACATCAAGCAGCATTACGGCATGGAATGGGTCGGCTACACCGCCATGATCCTCAGCATCATCAACCTGCTGCTCATCCTCTTCTTCCTTCCCGAATCGATCAAGGAAAAGAACCCTGCCAAAAAGATCCAGCTCAAGCCGGTAACGCAGACCATTCAAGCGCTGCGACGCATCGATCTGCGCGATCTCTTCCTCACCAGCTTCGTCTACATCAGCGCCTTCAGCATGATGCAGGTCACCGTGGCGCTGCTTTGGGAGGAACACTACGGCCTCACCGAAGCGCAGGTGGGCTACATGTTCGCCTTCATCGGCTTCTCCTCCGCCATCGTGCAGGGCACATTGATCGGCGTGCTTACGCGAAAGTTCGGTGAGCGAAATCTGCTCATCTACGGCTGCCTGCTGATCGCCCTGGGCCTTTTCGCGATCCCATTCGTACCGCTGGAATACTTCATGCCGCTCGCATTGCTGCCCATGGCGGTGCTGGCGCTAGGCAACGGCTGTCTCATGCCCAGCATCACCAGCCTGCTCAGCCGTGGCGCCGCCGAACACGAACAGGGCCAGGTGCTCGGCATGAACCAAAGCTTCATGTCCCTTGCGCGCGTGGCCGGCCCAACAGTGGGTGGCGCGTTGTACGGCTTCCATTATGCATCGCCGTATGTGAGCGGCGCCGTGCTCATGGGCGGCACGCTGTGGCTGATCACATCGCATTTGAAGAAGCAAGGGTGAATGAGGGCGTGCCCCCGCTCAAAAGCAGCGGGGTCGCGCTATCCGCTTCAAGTCCGCACTCCCTTCGGTCGCTTGCGGGCTTTCCGCTTCTATCGCTCACGCGCTGGCGCATGGGAGGGTGATGGGTGTCCCAAATTGATGTTCTGATCGTATTATCAAGATAGGAGGGCCTTGGTGGATGTGTGAAATTCCAATTCACCAAAGGCAAGGCACGCCGCTCATTCCTGTTCCATAAACCGAACTGGATGCCACGTGTACGCAGGCTCTTATTTATGATCCCGATCTGCACGCCGTGCAAAGAAGCCGAATGATTAACCGCTCCGATCGCCACGCCGTTGATCCGGCCATGAAGATTCCAAAGCGGACAAACGGTGATCCCATTCAACCGACTTCCCATGCTCATCCAACCCGAAATGGAGAGCCCTCTGGTCAGGTCCGTTCGTGTCCCGAAGGTCGAAACGATCAAGCCATTGTGCACTGCACCATTATTCGAGACCGTATCGGTCATATCCTCGATCGGCATCTTTCCAGCCATGAAGATCTGGAAGATCCCATTTCCGATCAGTTGCACGTTGAGCCCATGCGATCGCCGCTGGTAAGGAACATTGCAAACACTTTCCGATCCGATCGGTCCTATCGCAAGGCCATAAATGTTCGGCCGTGCCGACGGGATCAATCCGATCACATATCCGTTCGGTCGCCGCTCCGCGTCTTCCTGCGCCAGGGCAGAGAATGTTGCCATTATCCAGATCCCCAGCAGCAGAGATTTCATCTAGCCAAAATAGGCACCCACGATCCGATGACATATCATCGCCTGCGTCTAAAGAATGTGATCCTCAGGATCTCATGGATGGTAGCCGGACAGACACCATCAGATGTCTGCCCGGCCGATCCCGGTCAATATTCCACGGTCTCTTCCCGGCCCACACCGTTCCCTCCGAGAAGGAACATCAACCCTGCAGCGATCGCGATGGTCACAACGCTAGTCAACACAGGATTCAACCGCGCCCGCGTGTAAAGGCTCTTCATCGTCATTCCGTCGTAGTCGCCATAGACTTTTCCGCCGCCTGCGGCCTGGTGCAGGCCATCGCGATGATGCCTTGGTGCAGTATCCTTTTGCTGCATATCGCCCATCATGCGCTCATTGATCCAATCCACCGCGCTGGGAACTATCTTGTTCATGGAGCTCATCATCTTGGCCGCGCCGCCTACCATGATGTCGCGGTACGGCTTCACGGCGGCTTTCAGGATGGCGTATGCCACTTCCTCGGGTTCATATACCGGCGGTGGGAGAGTGGCCGCCTTGACCATGTAGTTCTTCGCGTGTTCGGTGTAGGGTGTGTTGATCCCCGCCGGTTTTACCAGGGTCACCGCCACGGGCGCGCCTTCCTCTTCCAACTCTATCCGCAAGGCATCCGTGAAGCCTTTCACCGCATGCTTGCTGGCGCTGTACATGCCCTGGATCTGGATCGACAGATCGGAAAGCTCACTTCCGATGTTGATGATGGTCCCACCGCGCTGGCGTAACTCTTTGGCAGCGATGTTCGATCCATAGACCACGCCCCAGAAATTGGTGTCGAAGAGCCTGCGGTTGTCCTCATCGCTCACTTCTTCAAGCCGGCCATAGATGGAAACACCGGCATCGTTCACCCATGTGTCGAATCCGCCGAAATAGGTCTTCGCGGCGTCGGCGATCTTCTGCACATCTTCCTTCCTGCCAACATCGGCGACCACAAAAATGGCTTCGCCGCCCTTCTTGTTTATCTCCTGTGTTATCCGGTCGAGGTCGTCCTCACTGCGGGCTGCCAGCACCAGCTTGGCACCTTCCCTCGCTGCCATGTAGGCCGTTGCGAGGCCGATCCCGCTGGAAGCCCCGGTGATCACGATCACTTGCTCATCAAGAGGTTTCAATTTGATCTTCATCGTATGCTTTTACATTGATGGATATACGATAAAGTTAGGGCCGCATCACCCGGAACAAGCGCACAGTTCTACTTCAACTCGCTCACTTCGGGATCGCACTTCACGGGAAAGTTCACCGATCGGGCGATGAAGCAGTATTTGTGCACTTCGTGATGAAAGCGCCGCGCCTTCTCAATATGGAGCCGGTCACCGATGATCACCTTCGGTCGTAGGACCACCTCGGTGAATTCGCCGCCGCCATCCGCTGTAAGCCGCAAGGTTCCTGAAGCATCATCCGAATAGCTTTTCACATCGATCCGTGCGCGGGCACACAGCGCGAGGTAGGTGAGCAGGTGGCATCCGCTCAAAGCCGCCAGTAGCAGATCTTCAGGGTTGTGCAACAGAGGATCACCGCGGAAGTGTGGATCGGCCGTGGCCTTGAACTCAGGCTTTCCTTCGATACGCACCACGTGTTCCCGCGAATAACTGTCATAGGTGCGCGTGTGATCGCCGCTCCAGAACAGTTGCAGACGATACGGATGTTCATTGGCCATGGCACGAAGGTGCATCTTTGCGGATGATAACTTCGCTCTATGCGATCGATAGCGCTTTTCCTGTTGTTCCCCCTGGCCGTTGCGGCTCAGGTCACGCCTACTCTGATCACTACGCTCAGCGATACGGTGAACGAGACCAGCGGCTTGTTGCTGATCGGCGATGCTCTGTGGACGCACGAGGACTCAGACTGCGCACCGAAACTCTATCAGGTGGATCGTAACAACGGGGAATTGCTTCGCACAGTGGAGGTGAATGCCGCCAACGTGGATTGGGAGGACATCACTTCGGATGGATCATATGTGTACATCGGCGATGTGGGCAACAACGGTGGCAACCGCACCGATC
>JAEZAU010000164.1 GCA_023430325.1 Bacteroidota bacterium
GACCGGGATCACGGTATGATGCTTTCACTTTGCGGGCGATCTCCAACTTCTCCAGATCATCCAACGAAGTTGCCTCAGTGATAAGCTCCGGAACGAGTTTAGCGCCGACCCGCGAAGCCGGTATCGCTAGTATCGACCAACTGCGCCATATCGGTGGCTCGCGAAGAGAGAACGTATCGCCAGGCTTCACTTCCACCGACGGTTTAACGCCGCGCCCATTGAGCATCACCTGCTGGCGCCGCATGGCATCCGTGGCAAGACTGCGCGTTTTGAAAAGGCGCACGCACCAGAGGAATTTATCGAGACGCATGACCGGCGATCATGCAAAGATGCATTGATGTCCTCTGCGGCCGCATCTAGGAGCGAAGCGTGCGCAGGGTGATGGAACAACGAACGTCATCCTCCGGTAATGTGGCGTGTTCCCATTCCGATCGCGCTTCACCTTGAATGACATACAACGATCGCGGTGCCACACGTAACGATATGATCGAACCCCTGCCCTGCTTCTTCTTGTCGTGAGGCCGCAAACGGAAGGTTCTTTCACCCTGCAGGGAAAGCCCCATGATCGTTCCGAAGGGAGGTGCATCGGGATACCAGTTGATGACGGCACCAGGCGGATATTCGATCAAGAGCAACTGCACGATCTCATCCATCGGAATACCTGTATGACCGGCCGCTCTTTCGATCAACCAATGAAAATGCTCAGGTATCGGCCGGCCTTTGCTCAGTGTTCTGTTCTCGAAACTCCAGTTGTAGCCGTAATTGGCTGTTCGTCTTTTGCCTTCGTATCCGTGGAATTGGAATGCCTTGAGTTCTGTGTTGCGGATCTGGCCGATCAACCGTTGTTCCTCTTCGCTGGAAATGAACTCCGGCGTATAGCTGAAGCCTGGCGGAAGTACGGGAGGAACATCAAAAAGCATGAACATTACCAGAAGCACGGCGATCCGGCCTTATAAGGACGGATCTTTCTCACTCGTGGTTTCCGGAAGCGCTGTAATGGCCTCACCATCCGATCGCGGATGCGACTTCAACTGATGGTACATCCCGAAGATGTCGCGCACGTAATTGAAGACCTGGCTACCGATGCAGTAGCCGTTCTTCATTTCGGGCAGCATGAAATAGCGGGGTTTCGCCTTCAACAGGATCGCGCGTTCCACATTGTGGTCCCAGCGATTGGGATCGAGGCCCAGCTTCTGTGCAAGACGCTGCGCATCAATGACATGGCCGGGACCCGCATTGTACGAGGCGAGCACGAACTTCAATCGTTCATCACGATCGGTGATCGCCCTGCGCCACATCTCGTCAAGCTTCGCCAGGTATTCACCCGCCGCCCTGATGTGTTCCTTCACTTCGGAACCGGGTTGAAGACCGAAACGCGCTGCCGTCTGGGGCATGATCTGCATGAGACCCTGTGCTCCCATGCTGGAGACCACGGAACTATCGAAACGGGATTCCTTGTAAGCTATGGCCGCGAGCAACTCCCAGCTCCACGGTAACAAGCGTGCGCTATGTCGGAAGTGATCGTCATACGGTGAGATCCGGTCACCATCCACTTTGAGCCCTTTCTTCGATCGCAAGGGACCGGCGTTGGGGATCGGATTGGTGTATGCCTTGGCGAACATCGACCTTGCTTCGCGCTCCTGGGGATCATCCAACCAGTCGTTCAAAGCCGTGAGCAGGCCAGGAGCGTTCTTGCGTACGGCGAAGCACAATGGCTGTGCAGGGCCGATCGGTCCGGTGAACTGGATCAAAGGGAAACGGCCTGCTTCGTAGGCGGCACGTGCGTCTGTGACCACGGTGGATCCATGTTCCCCGAGCACCAGGCCCAGCAACAGATCTTCCGGTGTGATGGAATGGTCCACCTGCAATGGCATGCGTCTTCTTCCCTGCTGATCGAAATGATAATCGGGATCGGCGAACGGGGACCAGGCGCTTATCTCCGCCGTGTCTGCGCGGTGATGGGGTCTGCCCTTCAACAATGGATCCTCGCGCAAGGAGGCGAGCATGGGCCGCACCATGCGATATGGTGAGGTGAAGGCTACATACTTCTTCCTGTCGCGGCGGGGTGTCATCTGTGCCGCGATCACATCACCCCTGCCCTGCTGCAACGCCAGCACCATGGAATCCATGTGCGCCATGGGGATCGCCTTGATATTCAACTTCCGGTGCTTCGCGAAGCGCTCCATCAACTCCCACTCATAACCGATGACCGCTTTGGGCCGTGCCTCATAACAGAGCGGATCGGTGAGCACCAGTACGCGCAGCGTATCGTCGCTGATCAACTCAAGGTCACGTTCAAAAGGTTCTATGCGCCAGATGGCGTTGGAGGCGGCAATATCGGTGGAATGGTCCCGGCGCATGGCCAGGGTGGCAATGCCGAACATGACCAGGAGAATGGCCACCCACCAGGTAAGCGTGTTCTTCCCGTTCATTTGAATTGTTCCACGTGTTCGATCACCTGCGGAAGGAAAGTGTTGAACTCGGCAGCGTACGCTTCCAAATTCCCGGCCAATATCGCTTCCGCACCCGACATGGCCGCACCGTTGTTCACTCTTTTTGACAAACCGGTCAATGCCCGGGCTATACCATCCATGGTGGCATAGCTCCCCAACCAATCCCCGCTGATCATATACGGCAGCATCTGCCGGGTGCGATCAGGCAAAAGATCGATGTGTTCGGTGAGCAATGCATAGGTATGCCTGGTAAAATCCTGCAGTGGTACTTGATGCCGTTGTGACCATTGTAACGCCAGAAGGTGATCGTAGAATATGTCGACCACCACGGCCGCATACCTGCCGCTCGATGGCCTGGCCCGTTCCTTCCCTTTCAACACCATGGGATGTTGATCGGTATATGAATCGATGGCCCGGTGAAGACGGATGCCCTTCTGCACTTCAAGTGGGAACCGTCCCAGATCCCTGCCCTTCACCGCATCTGCCATGAAGTTACCCACCGTCACCAGCGGATCGGTGCCGGAGAGGTACAGGTGGCCCAGGAAATTCATCGGTACACAGAACAAAAGTAACAGCGCCACCTGCCATACGCCCGCATGACACATCATCAGCCTGCTGTACCTTTCATGTATTCGCTCCATCATGGGCGGTTCCCTCCAATAAATTTCGCACCTTCCACACTCGCATGTCAACCCCGACACACCGCCGGAAGGCCTATCGTACACACGTAATGTACTGGGCCACACAGGTATCTGGCTGGGGCTTTTATTTAGGATTCCTATGGTTCTGGAACAGCCTGAGCGGCGAGGAGAGCCAGGATGTGCTGCTCATGCTCGGGGTCCATTTCATCGCTGGCATAAGCGCATCCCACCTTTTCCGATCGCTCATCCTGCGCAACCAATGGCTTGAACGGCACATCGGCTTCGTGCTTCCGCGCCTTACGCTCGGTGCCATGGCGGTGGGCATCCTGTCCTTTCTCGTGGAAGCCGGATTCCATGACTTCTTCATGGTGGAATATGAGCCGCTCTTCTCCCGTGATGCGATCTTTCTCTTTGCGAGGATGCTGAACTGGGTCACTCTCATGTTCATCTGGTCGCTGGCCTACTTCGCGTACAACTACTTCCAACGGCACCGGCGGGAAGAGATCCGCAACCTGCGTCTTGAAGCGGCCGATCGGGAGAACCAGTTGAACAATCTGCGGGCACAGATGAACCCGCATTTCATGTTCAATGCGCTCAACGGCATACGCGCGTTGATCGATGAGGACCCCGACCAGGCCAAGAGATCCATCACCTTGCTGAGCGCCATCCTGCGGAACGCCATGGCTACTGTGAAAAGACAGGTGGTGCCCTTGGGTGAAGAGATCGATATCGTAAAGGCTTACCTGGGACTCGAAGCGATCCGCTACGAGGAAAGATTACGCGTGCAATTCGATATAGATCCGGCAGTTGAGCGTGTTCTGGTACCGCCGATGTTATTGCAGACATTGGTGGAGAACGCGGTGCGGCATGGCGTTGCCAGATCTCCCGGTGGTGGCGACGTGATCATTTCAGCTGCATTGAAGGGCGATCATCTGTTGCTCAGCGTACGCAACAGCGGTACCTATGAACCTGGAAAGATCAAGGGAACAGGGATAGGGATGCAGAACACACGCAAACGGATCGAAATGCTCTATGGCGCGAAGGCAGAAATGCGGATCGATAATGTGGACGGCATGGTGCTCACCGAAGTGAAGATCCCCCTCACTCCCGAGTACGGCCGAACCATGAAAGCAACAACCACCCCAACAACATGAAAGCACTGATCGTGGATGATGAGCGCCTGGCGCGCAAGGAACTGATGACGCTCCTGGAGAAGTATGACAAGGTGGAAGTGATCGGTGAGGCGGCGAACGCCGACGAGGCCGAAGCCATGATCGCCGAGAAGAAACCCGATCTGCTTTTCGTGGACATCAACATGCCAGGCCGCACCGGATTGGAGCTGCTCGAATCACTGGAACCGGCGCCGCAGGCGATCTTCATAACGGCCTATGATGAACATGCGCTGAAAGCCTTCGAATTGAATGCGCTGGATTACATCTTAAAGCCGATCGATCCGGAACGTCTGGAGGCCGCGATCAACAAGGTGCATGAAAGCAATGTTGAGGGAGAGGACCAACGGAAGACGCTGAAGGAGGATGATCAGGTCTTTTTGAAGGATGGCGAGAAATGCTGGTTCGTGACGTTGAAGGATGTTCGATATTTCGAGAGCGAAGGCAACTACATCCGCGTACGCTTCGGTGATCAGAAACCACTCGTTCTTCGATCGCTGAACAAACTGGAGGAGAAGCTCGATCCACACATCTTCTTCCGGGCGAATCGCAAACACATCGTCAATCTGCGTTGGGTGGAAAAGATAGAACCGTGGTTCAACGGTGGATTGATGATAAAACTGAAGAACGGCGAACAGATCGAAGTGAGCCGCAGGCAGGCCGCAAGGTTCAAGGATATGTTGAGCTTGTGATCGGCGGGTCGGGTAGACTGATAGATCTTTTGAAGAACGATGGCTCCGATATGGCCAACGCGAACTGCGTTAGTGGCGAAGTCCGGAAAGCCCGCAAGCGAGGGGCCTCACCCCCAGCCCCTCTCCGCGCCTCACCCTCTTTCTCCCTCTCCGGAAGAGAGGGAAGATCTTGGAAAGGGGCGCGAAGCGGACATCCTTCTTTCCCCGAGTGCGGACTTGGAGGCGCAGCCACGCCCTGCCGCGAATTCGCCCAAAGCATCCCGAGCGGCAATTGCGGCAATTTTAACTTCGCCACCCCGAACACTTACTTGATCTGATGTCCCGTCCCCTTGCGCTCGCTCTCATTTTCTGGAACATTGTACTTAGTGTTCTTGTCGGATACGCGCTTACACGCGGTAAAAGTCCCACGCAGATCGAGGAGAGATCGGCCGAACCCGCCCTTGCCGAGGAGCCTGACACGGTGATCGCATCATCAACGCGGGACAGCATTGCTTTGAAGGATGCGCGGATCGCGTTCTTCAACATGGATTCGATCCAGGAGAATTATACGTTGGTGAAGGAGAGCGCCGATCGCGTTCGCGCGGAAGGGAAACGGCTGGAAGGCGATCTGGCGCGGGAGATGCAGAAGGCGCAGGGCCGTTACCAGGAATTGATGCAGAAGGACCATACGTACAGCACACAGGCGCAACTACAGGCCGATCAGAAGGAACTGGAAGATCTGCAGACCAGGATACAGGACATGCGCATGAGCTCGCAGGACCGCATCGATGAACTACAGATAAAGATGCTCAGCGACATCTCCATGGAAATAGAAGGCTATCTGGAGGAGTACAACAAAGGCGCAGGCTTCGATTACATCTTCAGCATTCAGAGCGGTGGGCAGATCTGGGTGGGCAACGAGGGACTTGACATCACCGCTGATATCCTCAATGGATTGAACGCCCGGCACAGCGCGAAAAAAGCAGGCAAGTGATCGATCCGCTACATACCAAAAGACAGGAGAACATCGCCGCGTATGTGATCAGCATGTGGCACATCGAGGACCTGATGCGCGCCAGCCATTTCGATCTGGAGAAGGTGAACGAGATCCTGGTGTCGCCGATGGATGCCGATGAAGAAGTGCGCGATGAAGTGCGTGAATATTACGCGAACGTCATCGAAAGCATGAAGGAACAGGGGATCGAAGAACGCGGACATCTCGGTGATGTGGTTGCGATAGTAGATGATCTGGAATTCCTGAACCGATCGCTTCTCGATGTGGTGAAGGATGAGGAATATGAGCGTTTGTATGCGCTGGCCTCTCCCGGCATAAAGTCGATCCAACAACAGAGCGAAGAAGGCGCCGATGGACCGATCGAGACCTGTTTTACGGCCGTGTACGGTGTGATGGTGTTGAAGGCACAGGGCAAGGAAGTGAGCGAAGGCACCCTGGAGGCCGAAGGACATATGCGCGCATTGCTGGAATATTTGAGCGAGCACTACAAGCAGATGCGCAAACTGCCCGGCATCTCTTTGAACTGAATCCGCTGATCGGCATGATGGTACAGCCTTTGCCAATGCCGATCAAGATGCCGGTCCGCCATTCGATCGCACTTCTCCTGGTGTTCTGTTCAATTCATGCAAAGGCGCAGGATGGATCGGCGCGCGTGGAGATCCTGAACGCCGACAAGTGGCAGTTCGATGATAAGCTTGCGCCCGGCGCACAGCGGTTGATCGGCAACGTGCGTTTCAAGCATGAAAGCGCGATCATGAACTGTGATAGCGCATACCTGTACAACGATCAGCGGGTGGAGGCATTCAGTCACGTGAACATCCGCCAGGGCGATACGCTCTTCATCGATGGCGACCGGCTCACATACAGCGGCAAGGACCGTGTGGCACGCATGAGCGGTAACGTCCGGTTGCGAGACAAGGACATGGAACTGGTGACGCCATCATTGGTGTATGATCTGAGAGCTGGACAAGGCTTCTATACCGAAGGAGGAACGGCTACAAGCAAGATCGATGGCAGTACGCTCACCAGTGATCAAGGCACATACGTTAGCGGTGCACGAAAACTTGTCTTCAGCCAGAAAGTGCGCGTCGTGCATCCGCAGCGGCTGATCGAGAGCGATACGCTGCACTACACCACCACTACCGGTATCACGGAATTCTTCGGGCCAACGACGATCACACAGGACAGCACGGTGATCCATACCACGCGCGGCACATACGATACGAAGTCGGAAAAGGCACGGTTCTCCCGCCGATCACGGATCGATACGAAGGGCCGGTCGTTGGAAGGCGACAGCATCTATTATGAAAGGAACAACGGCATCGGACTGGCGTGGGGTAATGTTCTGGTAAGCGATACGGCCAGTGATCTATTGGCCCAAGGGGATCACGGCCGGTATGACGAGAAGAACGATAAAAGCATGATCACCGGCCGCGCCGAGATGATCATGATCATGGATGGTGACTCCCTGTTCCTGCACGGTGACACGCTGTTCACACGTCCCGAAGGTGAAGGCCGGCATGTGCAGGCGCATCGCAACGTGCGGTTCTTCAAGAGCGATATGCAGGGCGTATGCGATACGCTCACGTACAGCGAAACGGAAGGCTTCATCCGCATGTTCCATCGTCCTGCGATCTGGAACGGTAGCGATCAAATAACTGGTGATCACATCAAGATCCAGATGATCGATGGAAACCCGCACAAACTCTTCGTGGAGAAGAACGCCTTCCTGATCAGCCAGGTGGACAGCATCCATTTTGATCAGGTGACCGGAACTATCATGACCGGATATTTCGTCGAAAGCGAGATGCGCCGGATCGTAGCTGAAGGCAACAGCCGCACGGTCTATTTCGCAAAAGAGGAAAAGGAAGGATCGGAAAAGATCATTGGCGTGAACCGTGCGGATTGTAGCCGGATAAACGTGGAATTGCAGGATGGCAAAGTGAGCACGATAAGTTTCCTTGAAAAGCCGGCTGCGACGTTCTATCCGCTGGAGAAGGTTCCGCCGGAGGAGTTGAAAATGAAAGGCGCAGATTGGCGCGGTGATGAACGCCCGGTGGATCGGGAATCCATCTTCGATCGGAGTGCGGCAGCGGTGGCAGCTCCGCAGTGAAACCTCAGGCCTCATTGCGATCTCGCCTGCGACCCCTTCAGGGTCGATATGACACGAAACCAAGCGTAGCCCCGGATCTGGCCCGGGGCTACGCTGTTCGACCCTATCAGGGTCGCTCCCACCACTTTATTCAAGATGACCCCGGAAGGGATCACAGAAATTACCCCGGGTCAAAGACCCTGGGAATCAACGCGGCAATGGCATTTGGACCCCGAAGGGGTTGCAGGCATCCAGCAAATTCTCCTACCGTTGTTGTGACACCTCTTCGGCACCCAACATCTGCTCCGCGCTCCTTTCTTTCTCTTCGATCGAAGAATGCTCATCGATGGATCGCTCCGTGGCATTGCGTGAGAGATCGGAATTGTACACGGTGATCTTCGATCCGCCCAACATCGGTCTCACGCGTTGTGCTGACAGACCGATCTTGTTCCCAGTGATCGAACATTCGGACAGGTGCACATCGGAAAGATCAGCGGCGGCCACCCCTACATCACATTGCGAGATGTTCGTATTGATGATGTGCGCCTTGCTCTCATTGAATGAAAGTGCTGTTCCGGAGACCGCCCAGGCTCGCAATTCCTCGATCCGCAAGGTTGATGAATGCACGATGAGGCCGCCATTGCCGGACCGGCTGGTCCCACCCTGCAATTGCGTGTTCGCGATCGATCCATTCACATCGCGCAGCTCCACCTTGCCCGTAATGCAGGTGGAATTCTCCATCGTAAGTTCGCCGCCTTGGATCGATAGACCGACCTCGGTGGCCGGCGCGCTGATGATGCAATGTTGTGCACGCGTTGCTGAAGCATCCTGGATGGATACCATTCCATTGAACTGGATGCCGTTGATCCGTGCACCGCTTCCGCCGGAGATTTGCAGGCCGCTCAACGTGCATTTCGTTTCTCCATCGCCGAGCATCGCCACAGTGCCGAAAGGCCCCGCCACGGCACGAATGAACACAGGGCGCAGCTTCGATCCACGGATGTGGAACGATCCCTGGCAAAGCACGTTCACACCGGGCGACATGAAGAAACGCGCGCCTTCCAGCAAGATCAATCCGTATCCCGGCGGCACGATCAGGTCCTCGTCGATCTGGTACTTGCCGCGCGGGAACACGATCGAATCACCATGCATGCGCACCCTGTACTTTTTCACGATCGCCTGCACCCGATCCACTTCACTTTCCGTGGGCCAGTACCGTTTCGCCGCCTCCTGTCCCTGCATCAGCGTAGCCACGCCATTCCCCGCGATCACCGGCCGATCGAGATAAGCGATCGGATCACCTTCCTGAAACCGATCACGGAATTGCTGCTTTGTGCGATCGGCGATCGCTTCGACCTGTGCAGAGATCGTCGTGTTCGCCAATACCGGCACCCAGGCAGTATCCACTGCATTCAATTGTTCTTCGATCGTAGACCATTTCGATCCGAGCTCGGACCGCCGTGCTCTGAACGTTTCCTGGAACGAAGGAACCTTCAACCACGGTGTGAAGATGTTCGCTGCCAGCGGTCCGGGTTCCTTTTCGCCGATCATGGTCTGATGAGATGGCCGGTGCAGTGGCGTGAATTTTCCGCGATTCCAATGGAAGGCGAAGTAGTTCTTCTGGTAGAGAGGATCGGTGGCTCCTTCCAGCCAATGCATCAGGAACCAACCAGCAGCGGCCTGATCATCGATGGTGTGACCGAGCTTATCCAGCCGGCCGCGCTCCGCATCCTCCAGCATCATGGCGAACATCGATCGGAGCAGTGACGCGTGTGCCGTGTCATTGCCGGTCAACTCGGGCAGTGCTTGATCGGGTGCATCCGGATCGAAGGATCGTTCGAAGAGCACCGCTTCAGAGAACCTTCTTCGCGCAAGAAATCCTTCATTGATCGTCTCTTCGGTGATGAACGTTCCGTATTCCTTTCCGCAGCCCACCACGCGGGCAATGCCGATCGCTGGTGTGGCCAGACCGAGTTCTTTGGCCACTACCTCGGCGTATTTCATGCGGATCAACTCCGGATCGGAAGGAATGAGCAACATCCCTTGCTGGCCACGGAAAGGTATCTGCTCATTGAACATGATCTCGTAGGCACCGATCACTTCCACCGATGGCCGTATCATGATCGAATCGCCATAGCCCGGTGCTTCGAACCAGGTACGCTCCCATGTTGCTGAGCGATCGTCAAGTACACATTGATCACCGCCGATGTAGAACACTTCACCCTTGGGATCCACAAGGACCTCGGTCTCGATCTGCCGCAGATCGGCCACTTCGGCGTAGCGTTGTACTTCCTGCAACTGGATCCCGAGCGGCCATTCCTTCTTCAGCCATTCATGGGGGATCGATGAGAACACGCCGACGATAAGACCGACCGTGATCATCATGCCCACGGCCAGGCCCATCATGCCGACCTTCCGCCTGCGCTCGCTCCTCATGGTGCCTGCATGGTTTCGGGTACACGGATGCGCTCCCAATGAGCCCGCAGCCGATCGTAGAGTGAACCTTCGGATGCGTTGGAATGAACGATCGCAAGATCGGCACCGCTTGCGAACAACTTCCGCCGGGCGCCACCAACAGCAGCCTGCACCGGCGCGGCACCGCTGGAAAGATCATCCAGCTTCTTCATCAGTGCCGCATCATCACGCAGCAGTTCGATGCCCTCGGCGATCTTCCGATCGTAACGGCTCCGCCATTCCGCGATCGAGAGCAAACGTTCGGCCATGTGGTCTTTTCCTTCTTTCGCCAGGGGCATGATCGCTGCCGCCGTCAATACCGGATAGAACTTTTCAGTGCGCGGGCTTTGCACCAATGCATAACGGTAATTGCTACCTGCGCGTGCACCCGCGATCTCCAATGCGGCATAAAGGTTCAGGAATGCATCCACATCGAGCAGCGTATCGAGTTTTGCGCGCAGGTCCGCCGTCGCCACGGTGGTATCGAGCACGATCCGTGAGAACTCATTGAAATTCTTCGCAGCAGCACCTTGAGCGTTGGCCGAACCGAGATCGAACGGGTCCACCGTTACCACTGGAACTTCCACCTCCGCCGCATTCCGGTACTTCTCGAAAGATCCATCGATCGCTTCGGAGATCACCGCAACTTCCGCACTTCCACCATCGATCTCAGCATACACCAGTTCCTGATAGATAACGGGCACTCCTATCCGTCCAGCGATCCACAAGGCCAATGGCGATGTGGCTTCATCGTTACCTTTCACCTCCTTTATGGTGATCTTCCTATATGGCCCGAACGGAAATGCTTCTTCGCCGTTGAACGTGATCACATCGCTCTCGATGGAAACCGGATACCGCAATCCCTCGAATTCCAAATGATCTTCATCCACCTTCACCAAAGGCAACGTAGGCCGCTCCTGCACTCTCGCCGCCATGGTAGCAGGAGGCTGTGTGTTCTGCAGGAGCGTTGAAGATACCGTGGATCCGATGATCCGCACGGCGCGCGCCGGTCCGATCAACACACCAGGCACCACGATCAAAAGGATGATCGTTCCGCCGAGGAAGGACCACGCACTGCTGATGCCTTCGTCACGCTTCCTCATCGCGAGCGGGCACTGAGGAGCAGCACCAGCGCCGTGCCCAGGGTGAACACCAATGCCGTAAGATTGAGTTGAAGGCCCAGGAATGTCGCCACCAGCACGATCGGGATCCACAAGCCGCTCGGATGTGCCACGCGGCTGAGAATTCCACCGATCAGCACACTTACTGCGATTATCGCCGAGATCAGCAGCGTACCATCCATCTGTCGCAGCAACACCACAAGCGCGAACGAAACGATCAGCGGGAACCAGCCGACCACCGGCCCTCTATCCGCCGGACGAAGACCGCGGTTATAGGTCCAGCCCATGATCAGCAGCGCCACCAGCAACATCACGAAGAGCGTTACCAGTTCTATCCAGCCCTGGTATATCGCTACCCACATGCGGTCGTTCTCCATGCCGGGCCCTAAGTTGGGCCTGCTCAGGGCCGGATGCTCTCTTGCCCGCGCAGGAGTTTTCCATACTCCGCTGGGTATAGTCCGTAGGAACTAGAGATAACGCTGCAGCCAGGTGCTCTTCAGCGGAGCGCGGAAATGATCGCGCAGATCACCAACGGTCGGCACCAGATCATCGAACACCATGGTATCCGCCGTCACCGTTCCATCCTTGATCAGTTCCGGCAGTTCCTGCAACCGGCAGCTCACCACCTTCCCGTCCTGCTCGAACACCGTGATCATCCGATCGGTGAGCATCAGGTTCAGGTCGTACTCCAGCTGCTTTATGAAGCCCACGCTCTTATCGATGCTGCAGCCGCTCGCCTTTGCCTGCTCCTCATCCACGGCGACCACCACGAACCGATCATAGAGTACCTCCACCGTGGCGTCCAACGGCGCGCCGTGCGCGGCCCAATGCGAAGTGAAATCATGACCATGTTCACGGATCATCTTCTGCTCCGCCTGCCCAAGATTGCGCGGTGCCTTGTACACCCACACGCGCGAATGTGCGGGCATCTCATCAAGTGTTTTCGTGGGAGATGGAGCTGCAAGTGTCATGATCTTTCTGACGCACGCCGCGCTGGTTGCGGCGCCCGGACAATAATACGAACGCTTTCGCAGATGAAT
>JAEZAU010000203.1 GCA_023430325.1 Bacteroidota bacterium
AAAATGTGGCGCTGTCGCCGGCCTCATCGGCATGCTTGCGGAATGAAAGACCGTTGATCTCCTGCAACCGCTCCTGGATGATCCGCTTGTTGCGCCGTTGCTTCTCCAGGATCATCGGCAGTTTGCGTGCCTGCGCCAGACCGATCGCCGCGTTGATCTCGCCGATCCGGTAGTTGGTGCCCATGATCGGATGCTTCTCCATTCCGCGGTTGTCGCCTTCGTGGTTATGCCCGTGATCGCTCAGGTATTCGGCGTTCTTGATCAGCTCCTGATCATCAGTAATGATCACGCCGCCCTCGCCGCACGTGTTGATCTTGAAGAAATCGAAGCTGAAGCTCCCCATCTTCCCGTACAGCCCGAGATGTCTGCCTTTATACGTCGCACCGAGCGCCTGCGCCGTATCCTCGATCAGCATCACGTTGTGTTCCCTGCACACCGCCATAATGCCATCGAGATCCGCTGCGGCACCGCACATGTGTACCAAAAGAACGGCTTTCGTCTTCGGGGTGATCGCCTTGCGGATGCCCTCGGCGCTCAGGCAAAGCGTCTCATCGATCTCGGCGAACACCGGCAGCGCCCCCACGAACAGAACGCTCTCGATCGTGGCGATGAAGGTGAAGGGCGGCACGATCACATGATCGCCGTAACCCACACCGCATGCGGCCAGCATGGTGCTCACCGCTGTGCTTCCGCTCGATACCGCCAGCGCATGTTTCGCGCCGGTGAATTTCGCGATCTCCGCCTCGAACTCTTTCGCCTTCCAGTGGCCCTTGCGTTGCCCATCGTGCCCATAACGAAAGAGCACGCCGGTCTCCAGCACATCCATCACCTCCTTGCGTTCCTCCTCGCCAAAGACCTCGGTACCGGGCATGTGTTCGTGGGTTTAGAGGTGCAAAAGTAGATCTGGCGTGTGGGTGGTCTGGCCGCCTTCACGGGCTGTTCGCTGTAGCTGCCTCGCCTCTGCGGCCGTTGTTGCCGCTGCGGTGGCTTCCGCTGGTCGCCTCCTCGCTGGCACAACGGCTTGCGCATCGGCTTCGTCAGGCTGCCGCTCCCATCCCTGGCGGAAGATCCCGTTCCACGAGGGGATCCCTTCAAAGAATCGCCCTCATCATTCCACCACCTTTCGTTTGCTGGTAAGAATGATCGCCATCACCACGGCCATGCCCAGCACTACCGCCACCACCAGCCGGTGATCGATCTGCGGTATCATGTAGCGTTCCGGCAGGGAGAGATAGAGCAGAACGGTGATCAAACCCCGCGGTGCGAGTACGAGTATAGCCCTATCCACCTTGCCGAACATGGTCCCCAGAACTCCTGCACGTATCACATATATGGCCGCCATACCGAAGAACGCCGTGGACCAGATGTCGGGATCGATGAGGCTGTTCAGTGGAATGGTGAAACCGAACAACACGAAGAAGAACGTGCGCACGATGAAGGTACTCTCCATGGTCAAGGTCTGCAGCGTCTTCCGATCCTCCTCGGCATTCGGGTAATCGGCCAGCCGCTTCAGCCATTGCCACGGAAGCAGTTCAACGTTGGCGATGAACAAGCCGAAGATCAGTACGATGACAAGTGATGAAAGATGGAATGATTTCGCTATGCCGTATATCATCAACAGCAGCGCCAGAATGAGGAAGCTTCGAACATGATGTTTCGACCGGGCCATCACGAAGAACAGCAGCAGGCACGAAACAAGACCGATACCGATCACGGCTACAAGATCGAGCGCTGCTCCACCGATCGAAATGGCCACACCCGGTTCATGTACGGCCGCCACGGCATTGAACGCGATAACGCCAAGTATGTCGCTCAACGAAGATTCGTAGATGATGAATTCACGATCGACCTTCGCAAGGCCGAGTGCTGAAGGGATCGCCACGGCACTGCTGATGACACTGAACGGGATCGCATTGGCCATGCATGTACGCCAGGGGAAGCCTGTGAAATGGTGGAGCAGGAAGGTGAACGCCGCACCGGTGAGCAGAAGTCCAACGATCGCAGTGAACAAGGCGCGAAGGATGAGGCCGCGTTTCTGCCGGGAGTACTCCAGTTCCAGAGCACCATCAAGCACGATCATGATCAGTCCTATGGTACCGAGCGTCGGCAGTAGCGGCGTGGGGTCGAAAGGCAGGTCACCGATGCGATCGGCGGCTGCGCGGATCCCGAATCCAAGAGCCAGAAGAAGCACCACGGAGGGCACACGCGCCCTGGCGGCGAAGAGATCGAAGATGTAGGAAAAGAGGACCAGCGCACCCAGGAAGATCAGTATGGCTTCAGTGGTCATCAGTTGCGAGGAGGTCGGCTTTTATGGGCGCTGAAGATAGGCGCTCTGTCAGGATCGCATTTTTAGCACTCAACGTTCCACTGGTGCGGGCTTTGACCATTGAGATACATTTGCGATGACCATGAAGAAACGGCCCCTCACATCCTTCGGAGGTCTTGTTTACAGCACCAACGGAGGCTTCAAGGAAGATGACACTTTGCCACCGCAACAGCAGAACCTTAAGATCCATCTGGATCGCCTGAAGGGCAACAAGGAGGTAACGCGGATCGTGGGATTCATCGGTAAGGAAGCTGATCTGGAGGATCTTGGCCGATCGCTCAAGAGCAAATGTGGCGTGGGCGGAAATACCAAGGATGGTGCGATCCTTCTGCAAGGTGATCACCGCGACAAAGTGCTGGCCTGGCTCGCGGAGAATGGATACAAGGCGAAGAAAGCAGGTGGTTGATCGGATGGATCAGATGATCAGATAATGATGGCTTAATGGCGATGAAGAAACCTGGGATCTTCCGATTCACCGCTGAGGTCATCCGTCCGGACATCAAGGGTGCGTGGTACTTCATCGAATTCCCGCACGATGTACAGGAGCTTTTCGGCACGCGGGCCGCAGTACGGGTCAAAGGAAAATTGAACGGCGTTGAGATCGATCGGGCGCTGATGCCAACAAAAAGCGGTTCACATGTGATCGCACTGAGCAATGCCTTGCGCAAACAGTTGAAGGTCGGTGAAGGCGACAAGGTAAAGGCAGAGATCTACCGCAATCCCGATCAGGATGAATTGGACATTCCAGAAGAATTGTCGGAAACGCTGGATTTCATCCCCGAATTCAAGGCCGGTTGGGAGAAGATCACGATCGGCCGCAGACGCGGGATCTGCCATTGGATCGGCAGCGGAAAGAGTATCGGAACGCGCGCGAAGCGTGTGGCCGAGACATTGAAACGTTTCGAGGAAGGTCACGAGTGGTTCAAAACGAAGGGTTGAGAAGAATGGCTCTCCCCTCCACGAACGATGGCCACAGGCCGGCCGCCACTAACTTCGCGCGTTCATGAAATGGTTCGATCGCATCAAAGAGTGGATGGGGCGGCGGCGCCTGCTGCGCGAGCTGCCCAAGGAAAGGCACCCGATCGCGAAGAACCTGGGCGCGGCCCGCAAAGTGGCCATCGTTTACCTGGTGGAAGATGAAGCGGCCCACACCCAAGTGAAGAACTATGTGAAACGGATCAAGGAGGAACTCGGGATAAGCAACATCATGGCGCTCGGGCTGGCGGAAGAAAAACAGATGCCCGCATACCTGCATAGCAAACTGAACTTCGAGGCGATCTGCTTGAAGGACCTGAACTGGTACCGTATTCCCCAGGGCAACACGGTGCAGAATTTCATGGCAGAAGAATATGAGATCATCATCGATCTGTCGCTGGAGGATCGCCTGCCGATCCAATATATCGTGGCAAAGAGCAGGGCACGTTTCAAGGTGGGCCGCTTCAGCGAGAGCAATAAGCGGATCCTGGACATGATGATCGATATGGCCGGCTCGCAAAGCCTGCCGCAATTGATCCAACAGACGCACCATTATCTGCTGATGGTGAATTCACAGCATCAACCGAGTTTCAATTAAATGGACGAGAGATTCCGCGGACTTGGCGTGGCCATGGTAACGCCATTCCGCCCTGCAACTGGTGGCAAACAACCCGGCATCGATTACGCCGCATTGGAGAAGCTGATCGACCACATGATCACCGGCGGCGTGGATTATCTGGTGTTGATGGGCACCACCGGGGAAAGCGTTACGCTGAAGAAGGATGAGAAGAAACAGTTGCTGGCCCAGACGGTCGAATTCGTGCGCAACCGCGTTCCCATCGTGCTTGGCGTGGGCGGGAACGATACGGAGGATGTGATCGATACGCTGGGATCTTTCGAGATGGATGGCGTGGACGCTATCCTGAGCGTGAGCCCGTACTACAATAAGCCGACGCAGGAAGGCATCTATCAGCACTACAAGGCGGTGGCGAACGCGAGCCTGAGGCCGATCATCCTGTACAATGTACCCGGCCGCACCGGTAGCAACATGACAGCCGAGACGACCTTGCGGCTGGCAAGGGACTTCAAGAACATCATCGGGATCAAGGAGGCAAGTGCGAACCTGTTCCAGATGGGTACGATCCTGAAGCACCGTCCGAAGGATTTCATGGTGATCAGCGGTGACGATGGTCTTACGTTGCCGATCATTTCGATCGGTGGCGAAGGCGTGATCAGCGTGGTGGGCAATGCGCTACCGAACGAGATGAGCCGCTTGGTAAAGGCTGCCTTGAAAGGCGATCTGGCCACCGCGCGCAAGGAACACTACCGTATGCATGAGCTGATCGACCTGCTCTTCGTGGAAGGTAATCCGGGTGGCGTGAAGGAGGTGCTGCAGATCCTTGGGATCTGTGGAAAGACGATGCGGCTGCCGCTGGTGCCGGTGAGCGAGGCTACGGCGAAGAAGCTTTATGGGGCGCTGGCCGACGCGGAGGTGGTGAAGATGTGAGCCCGATCAGATGCTCATGATCGCGGGCTACTGAACGATCAGTTTCAACGGAACTGATGGATCCCCGCCTGTTTTCCATCTCAGGAAATACATTCCTGCAGCGAGACCTTGGCGTTGCAACATGAATCCGGCACTATCCATATCGTCATAGGTCCTGATGATATTTCCCAGAACATCCGTCAGAATGAGATCCTTTTCGGAATGACCAAGACCGTTCAAGTCGATCCAGGTCTGGTCGGTGAAAGGATTGGGAAAGCCAAGGATGGAATGAAGTGTCTCCCGGTCTTCAAGACCCACATACCCGTTCGCATCGATCTTCACGGCGTAGAAATTGGAGGATAACGGATCCATTATGGATGTCGAGCCCAACATGATGTAACCGCCATCAATGGTCATCTGCAATTCAAGTGCATCAGACATTTCGTTGAATGGATATGTGTTCTCCCAAACGGATCCACCCGATGGATCGGTGCGGATGAAATACATATGATGACCGTTCTCGGTCTCCTTTCTTCCAGCGATCGCAAAGGCTTCGTCTGGGGTAGTGACCACATCGGCCGCCAGGTCCCATCCATCTCCCCCATGGAATTCTGTCCACTGGATCTCGCCGTTCGCATCAGCTCTCATCAAGATCAGATCGCCTCCCGGCACATATTGGTGTCCAAGCAGAATGAAACCACCTGTCGCATTGGCTATTGACATTCCTTGTTCAGGGATTTCCGTACCGAAGACTTTCGTCCAAAGTGTATCGCCGTTCGAATCAGTGCGTACCAGTAGCATATCGCCGTAAAAGCCTCCTGTAGTTCCAAAATAGGCGAAACCTCCATCACTCGTCTCCACCGAACGACGCGTGAATTGACGGCCAGGATGGTCATGTACTCTGATCCATACCAACTCACCGGCCGGGGTCAGGCGAACAAGCATCACATCCTCCTGCTCATCACCGCCTGTGAAACCTGTCACCAAAATATCTCCATCGTTGGTGACCAACACATGTTGTCCTACGCTGCGCCCCCAACCGCTGAAATTCCGCTGCCAGATGATCTCGCCTTGTGGATCGGTCCGTATCACTGTGAGGGAATCTTCATCGAAACCGATAGATCCGGTGATCACGAATCCCTCATCATACATCTGCTTCACAGAGGTGCCGAAGTCAAAGGTGGATGTCTCATATGTCCTGGTCCAAAGCTCATTTCCCCATGCATCCGTCCTTACCATATACATATGCTGAACGCCCATTCCCAGATTGCTTTGTCCGAAGAAGACAAATCCTCCATCGCTGGTCTGTTGACATGAAAGCCCGAATTGAGATCCCTGAGTGCCGTAAGTATTTTGAAAACCACTTTGGGCCATCGCCGAAAAGGATGTAATGATCAAGATCAGGGATAGGATCCGTTCCATTAGAGTAAATGTATATCGACTATCGTATCGATCATCTATTTTTGAATGCATGCGCTATCTGATCCTAAGTTTCATCATGTGCCTGGCAGCATCGGTCCATGCCCAGAACACCATCTGGAGCCATGCGATCGGCAACTGGCGCAATGGGCCGGTGGTCTACATAAGCCCCGTGATCGAGACCACTGAAGCGGTGCGTACACCTGAACTGATCGAACGGTACAAAGCCGATCACAAGGAACTACGTGAAGCCGCGGACATGGACGTGCTGCGCTTCGCCACACAGGAAGAAGCCGAAGAAAGCCGCCAGATATTGAAAAAGAAATACGGGTTGCGAAAACTCGAAGTGGTGTTACTGGAACCACGTACCGTTCCGTCACAGTCCGATCGGCCATAGTCCCCTACCCTTTTATCTTGCGCAAAATGCGCACATTCCTGCTGACGATCGGTCTAGTCCATTGTATCCATTCCGCGGCACAATTGACGGTGGCCGGCAGTCGCTTCGATCGAATGGACAGCCTTCGTGGCAGCATCGGTCCGCATCGCGCCTGGTGGGACGTCACTTATTACGATGTGAGCGTAACACCGGATATTCCAACCCGCACGATCAAGGGCACAACGGTCATCGCGTTCAACGCCGTTTCGGAAGGCCAGCGCATGCAGATCGACCTCCAGGAGCCTCTTGTTGTCGACAGCGTTTCGGTGGAAGTCGCCGCGTTCAAGGATGGCACAATGAACGTCTTCGATCGGCAAGCGGAATTCCAACGCGAAGGCAATGTGATCTGGGTGGATCTGCCCGAGAAGCTTCGCGCGAACGAAGCCACCACACTTCGCATCCATTATCATGGCCAGCCACGGATCGCACGAAATGCACCCTGGGATGGTGGCTGGGTCTGGTCACAGGACGGATCGGGTGCACCGTGGGTGAGCGTGGCTTGCCAGGGACTGGGGGCAAGTGTTTGGTTCCCTTGCAAGGACCACCAGAGCGATGAGCCGGATGATGGCGCAAGTCTGCGGATCACCGTGCCGGACATACTCGTCGCCGTAGGCAACGGGCAACTCGTAAGCACCATCACGAATTCGAATGGGACCCATACCTGGCACTGGCAGGTGAAGTCACCGATCAATACCTACAACCTCATCCCTTCGATCGGCAGGTACGCGATGTTCGTGGAAAATTTCGATGGATCGGAAGGCCGCCTCGATCTGCAATATTGGGTCTTGAAGGAAGATGAGGCCAAGGCACGCGAACATTTCAAGCAGGTGGCACCGATGATGAAATGTTTCGAGGAATTTCTCGGTCCATTCCCGTGGTACAAGGATGGATTCAAATTGGTGCAGACGCCATTCCTCGGCATGGAGCACCAGAGTGCGATCGCGTATGGCAACGATTTCAAAATGGGCTATCGCGGCATGGACCTTAGCCGATCGGGGCACGGTACCAAATTCGATCACATCATCGTGCATGAAGCCGGGCATGAGTGGTTCGGCAACAGCATCACCACGGCGGATATCGCGGACATGTGGATACACGAAGGATTCACCGTGTATACCGAAGTGGCCTACGTGGAATGCCTCTACGGAAAGCAGGCCGCCAATGAATATGCGATCGGCATGCGAAGCAACATCGTGAACGATAGGCCGGTGGTCGGCCCTCATGGGGTGAACGAGGAAGGAAGCGGTGACATGTACTACAAAGGGGCAGCGGTCATCCACACGGTGCGGGCGTTGATGAACGATGACGAGAAGTTCTGGAACATGATCCGTGAGATCACCTCCACGTTCCGGCATTCCATCGTAACTAGTGAACAGATCGAAACATTCATCGATGAACGTGTGGATCTTGATCTGGGACCATTCTTCGATCAATACCTGCACACTACGCGCGTGCCCACGCTGGAGTGGAAGATCGAAAAAAGACGCTTGAACTACCGTTGGGCTGGATCACTTCCGGAATTCAACATGCCGGTGGATGTGCTGCTCGGAAAGGATACAGTTCGGATCGCACCAACGGTCCAATGGCAAAAGCTGGATCGAAAAGTGAAGCGAAAGACAGAGATCCTGGCCGATCCGAGATATTATGTGGAGCTGCGAAAGGTGAAATAGAACGGACCTATCTGCTGATCACGAACGACGCATTCCGGACCGCGCCAGCCGATCGAAGGATCAACCGGTAATTACCAGT
>JAEZAU010000037.1 GCA_023430325.1 Bacteroidota bacterium
GACCATATTGCGATCGAAAATGAACGTACCATGTTTATTGAATGAATGATATAGGATATCGAAGTTACGGATCGATGTGAGTGAAGAAAAGCGGTCTGCTCTACGCGGCGACTCCCCAGATCGAGAATACCACGATGAACAAGAGCGCCACGCCACCGATCGCTGAAAGCACGATGCGATCGGAAAGTTGAAAGCGGCGGCAGATCCAGTTGTAGAAGATCATTTGCGAACCGAAAAGAATACCGAGATACAACGCAAAGACAAGCCAGTTGCCGGGTTGCTTCATCCAACGCAGATCGTACCAGCCTTCATCAATGAAGAAGAGGAAGTTGACGAACACGAACGAAACGATAAGTAGAATGATCGGTCCGCGGTTGATCCGATCTGCGATCGTGTTGCTCCAACCAACGTCCCAACGATCGTGATAGTGTCCTGGGCCGCTAACTTCATCGGCCCAAAAGATCCCAGATCATGACCACCGTTAACATCTATCTCACCTTCACCGGTAATTGTGAAGAAGCGTTCAAATTCTACAAGAAAGCTTTTGGTGGCGAATTCGCGAGCGTGAACCGTTTTGGTGAGATGCCGCCGCAGGAAGGAATGCCTCCGGTCCCGGCCGATCAAAAGGAGAAGATCATGCACATCAGTCTACCGATCAGCAAGGAGACCGTGCTCATGGGCAGCGATACATCCGAATCGTTCGGGCATGTGACCACGATCGGCAACAACTTCTCGATCTCGATCAATACCGACAGCCGCGAAAAGGCCGATGCCTACTTCAAGACGCTTTCCGAAGGCGGCCGGGTGACGATGCCGCTGCAGGATACGTTCTGGGGCGCGTACTGGGGCATGTTCACCGATAAGTTCGGGATCGGCTGGCAGGTGAACGCGAATGCGCGCTGAAGGCTGAAGTCCAGCGGTGCTGCGGTTGGAGGTTGCCTGGGCTGATGGATGATGGCCGTATGGTTGCGACCACTCCTTGCCCGAACAACACCTTTCCTTCTTAACAGTGACGTATGGTTGCGGCCGGGATGGTCATATGAAAGAGGTTCCTTAGTTTAGGCACCCTTTTAGATCGATCCCGAACAAATGAAAACACGTTACATTCTACTGTCCAGCATGCTTCTGGCGGGCGCAAGCTTCGCCCAGTCCGTGAAGGACCAACCGCGTGCCGCCACGGCCGAGGATATCGTACCAGCCACCGAACATCCTTCGCAGATCGGTGGTGATCGTGACATTCTCTTCAGTGAGGATTTCGCCAACGGCCTTTCCGGCAATAACGGCGTTGGAGCCTGGACCGTAAGCGGCCCGAACGGCAACATCTGGCGCCGCAAGGTGACCGGTCCCCTTGGTGCCTACACGCCCACCAGCGAACGCATCCAATCCACCACAGTGACGAACGGATATATGCTGTTCAACAGTGATTCTGCGAACAGCACCTGGAGCGGCAATACGCCCACTGCCCTGCCTACGGACCAATTCACCAACTGGGAGGGTTCCCTGGAATCACCAGTGCTGGACCTTAGTGCCACGCCATACGCCCAATTGCAGTTCCAGCAGCGCTTGCGTTATTGCTGCGGCAGCGCTCCGCAGTTCGTTGAGATCAGCATAGACGGTGGAAACTCTTGGCCCGAAACAATGTCGATCGACGTGGGCTCTGATTTTTCGACCAACGATCTGTCACCCACCGAGACACGCAAGATCAACCTGACGCCTTTCATCGCGAACGGCAATGCGAGCAACGTGAAGTTCCGCTTCAGGCATAATGGTGAAGCAGGCACCTCTCATTACCACTGGCAGATCGATGATATCCAGATCGTGGATCAACCCCAGTTCGATCTGCTGCTTGATTACGCGTTGATCTCCAATACCACGCAGGGCAATGAGCCTGGCCGTATCCCTGTTTCACAATTGGTGAACGGCGGGGGCATCAACCTCGGCGGCGGGTTCAACAATTTCGGTTGGGACACCCACAACAATATCGATCTCGTGGTCGATGTGACCGGTCCTGAGAACTTTCAGCATACGATCGAAGTGACCCAGCTGGAATCACCTGATACGGTGGATATCTGGGAGACCGTAACGCCGCCACAGATGCCTGTGGGCCTGTACACCGCAAGCTTCACGTTGACCTCGGATGAAGAGCCGGATACCGCCGATCACTTCGATAACAATACTGTACCGAACCGGACCTTCGAAGTGACCAACACGGTGTATTCGCTGGATAATCTTGGCAATCATCCTGCAGGACAGCAGGTGACCTCGAGCCTGGGCACCCACTCCTTCACAGACAATGAAGATGGTGGAATGGCGATGACCCAATACCACATTCTTGCACCCATGGAAGTTTATGGACTCGATGTGATCCTTCAGAACTCAGGTACCAGCGCAACGCAGGCTGGCGGCCAGATCGTGATGGCTATACGTGACAGTCTTGACGTGTTCATCGATCCGAACACCTTTACGCCGAACCTCACCAATGCCCTGGCCGAGACCGATCTGCTCCCGATCCTGCAGATGAACGTGACACTGGGCCGCATCTCCGCTGATTTCAATGCGCCAGTGACCCTGCAACCTGGTGTGTATTACGCAAGTGTGGAGATGTACGGTAGCGGTGATAACAACCGGATCAGCATTGTTGATGATGAGACCGTTCCGCAACCAGGATGGAGCAGCCTCATGTACCTGCCCAACGATCCACAGTCACCAGATCGTGTATGGAGCAATGGAAATGCGTTCGCCATCCGCCTGCGCACCAACTCTGTGGCCTCCATCCAGGAGAATGAGACCGCTGCTGATGTGAACGTGATGCCGAACCCGACCACTGGCAACGTGCAATTGAACTACACCATCAATGAGAGCGCACAGGTTACCATTGAGGTAACGGACGTTACCGGCAAACTCGTGCGTACTTATATGGCGGGTAACAAAGCCGCAGGCCAGCACCAGTTGAACATGGATCTCAGCGATCTGCAGAATGGAGCATACAACTATAGTGTCATCGTGAACGGCAACCGCAGTACGGGCCGTATCGTGGTGGCGAAGTAGTCTCTAGATATCTAGCCAGAAGAGGCCATCCGAAAGGGTGGCCTCTTCTCTTTTCGTCACACCGATCATCACCCTTCTTCACTATCCAGCGTCATCCGTTCCATTCATCACCGATCACAGAAAATGCGCTCTGGTGGCGGTCTAGCTTCATCGCAACAAACGCTGGGGACCATGAGATCGCACATTTACGCCTGCATCATTCTACAATTCGTTTGCATACCCATGTATGCACGATCGATCGATACCGATAAGGGGCCGGGACCGCTCTTACGATCCGAACAGACCACCTCGAGCCAACGCGGCCCGGCGGGTGGCGCAAAGGGTACGGCCTATTACTTCGAAACGTTCACTTCTGACCTGGGTGATTGGTCATCTGTCACTCTAGCTGGGAACGTCAACTGGAAATGGACCGATGTAGGACCCGGGCCTACCGCTTCATTCTATCCGGTACCTCCCCTGGCCACCACAGCCGGCTGGGTCATCATTGATGATGATCATGATGGAATGGCCGGTAACGTGGTACATGCCCATTTGATCTCCCCTGTCATAGATCTTTCAGGCGCACCGGCCTACCTTCAATTGGAGTTCGATCAGTATTTCCAGGAATTCCAGTTCGACTCCACCATTGTAGGCATCAGCACCGACGGGGGCTTGGAATGGCAGGAGATGGAGATCAACAACGGCGTTGGCAGGGATGGCCGGCCGAACCCCGAGCACATCGCGATCAATATCACCGAATGGATCGGTGGAGATCCCTCCAATGTACAGATCCGTTTCAGGTACCGCTCCGAATGGGATTATGGCTGGCAGATCGATAATGTGGCGATCCGTGAAATGCCTGAGCATGAACTGGCGATCCTTCAAGGCGGTATCTCCCACTCCCACGATGGAACAGAATTCGGCTTCATTCCACTTTCAGAACTACCTGGCGAGCTGCAGGTGGTGGCAGAACTTTTCAATGCCGGCTCGCAGACCATGCATGATGTGGAGATCCTTGTGGAATTGAAGGATGAGGACGGGCAAGTGGTGGCAGAGGAGACGTTCAATGTGCCTGAAATAACCTCGTGGGATACCGTGTTGGTGGACATGTTGATGACCGTGAATGATCTGGTGAATGGCGTTTACACGGCCTATTTCACCGCTTCGAGCATGGAGCTGGACGCGGATCCCGAGAACAATGTCGCACAACGGACATTCCTGGTTAATGAAGACTTCTACGGGCTGGATGGGATCGGCATCTATGCGGCCGATGAACTTGTGACCACGGCGATCGGCACCAACAGCTTTGAAGACGCCGAGGATCAACTTCACTTGATGAACTATTTCCCGGTGATCAACGGACTTACGGTATACGGCATCCAGTTCCGGATAGATCCATCTTCTGAAGCCGGAGCATATGTATATGCGGGCATACACGATTCCGTGGCGGTGATGAACGATCAGCTCGATGCCTCTTATGCGGAGACGGACTTTTACGACATAACGGAAGATGACATCACCAACGGTGTGGTGAACCTGTTCTTCCAGCAACCGGTAATGCTGAATGCGGGCGCTTATTATGCCGACCTCGTGCTGCACAGCACCTTCGGCAACTCACACATACGCGTGGTGGATGATATCACCGTACCGCAGCCATCGCTCGCCGCAGTGATCCACATTCAGGACGATCAGACATACACCAACGGCAACGCCTATTCCATACGGCTCATACTCGATCCGGAAGCCGTGGGCATGCTGGAGACAGCGAACACCGATGGACCTCAGCTCTTTCCGAACCCGGGCAATGGATCGGTACAGCTCTTCCTTCCGAATGCAGGTCCACACCAGGTAGAGGTCATCGATGCATCAGGTTCCATCGTGCTGCACGATCGCATCACCAATGGAGCTCTACTTGATCTCTCCCACTGCACCCCGGGCGTCTATCTGGTGCGCTTTACCAACGAACAAGGCTCAAGCACCATCAAATACGTCAAAGAACTGTAACGATCCACCAGTGATCCTTGGAAACAGAAAGACATGATCAATACCGTTAGTTGCCAAAGACCGCCTTAACCTGAGCGCAGGTCACCGCTGCCCGGTGATCGAGGATCCAGGAAGCAGGCTATTCTTGGTGCCCAGCCATATGCTGGCGGACCAGGGGTGCTTGCTTTCGGCTATTTCTATGATTTTCTTTGTTCCCTTGCACGATCTTTTAATCAACCAATAACCTGACATGAAGAAGTTTTACATTCCGGTGCTATTTATCGCCCTAGGGGCAAGCACCACCGTTGAAGCCCAGAGGGGCACGCGCGGCTTCTCGATGGAGGCCCGTTCATTGGAAAGGCCCGTTTTGACACCCGAGGCAGGAACACGCGCCGTTCTCTGGGAAGATGATCTCTCCGATCCAGGCACATGGATAACCGCCATCTGGCCAGGAGCGCCGAACACACCCTGGCAGATAGGAACGCAGGCTGCACAAGGCGCCTTCCCACTCGCTGTCATCCAGAGCACAACAGCCTCTAACGGATTCGCGATACTTGACTCCGATTTCTATGGTAACGAAGGTGCTACTGAAGTGGAAAGCAGCACCCTCACCACCGCAGATCCGATCGATCTTTCGGCCAGCCCTGCAGTAGTACTTGAATTCCAGACCCAGTACAGGAAATGGACCTACGAGGAGTGCTTCGTTGTTGTGAGCACCTCCAATACCAACTGGCCTGCTCTCGATCCTGAATTCGATGTGGAAACCCACAATATGACGAGCACCGATAACAAGGTGTATTACGTGTTCCCAGGGATGCAGACTCAAGATCCGGTAGACAACCCGACGTTGGTGCGCATCAACATCTCCGAGATCGCAGGTGGAGCCTCACAAGTATGGGTGCGTTTCCATTGGACAGGTACCTGGGGATATGCATGGTATGTGGATGACGTGAAGATCATCGAGCAGCCCCAATTCGATCTGGTGATGGATTATGGCTACGTGTCACACCTGAACAACGGCAATGAGTATGGACGTGTTCCATCTTCACAGCTCGACAACATGATGTACCTCGGTGGTGGCTTCCACAATTTCGGTTGGGACACCAATACCGATGTTCAACTTACTGTTGATGCCACAGGTCCTGAGACCTTCAGCCATACGGTGAACGTAGCCACCATGGCCACCGGTGAAGAAGTAGCACCGTTCGAAGCTGTTCCAACACCTACGCTGACAGAAGGTGTATACACGTTCGATTTCGAGCTCGTTTCCGCTGAAGAACAGCCCGGAAGCGAATTCTTCGAGAACAACACGATCGACTCCCGTGCTTTTGAAGTGACCAATGCGAACACGGGTCTCTACTCCTTGGATAACATCGGCAACCATCCTGCCGGTACGGAAGTGCTCACCTCATTGGGCACCAACAGCTTCACCGACAATGAAGATGGCATGATGGCCATGACCATGTACAATGTGAGCGATCCGATAACCGTGTACGGCCTTGAGATCCTTCTTGCCACGGGCACCACAGGTACCCAAAGCGGCGGCTCGGTGAACATCGCCATCTTCGATAGTTCAGATGTGCTGATCGATACCACCACCTATACGCCGACCCTCACCAACGCTTTGGCCGAAGCAGCAACGCTCTACACCATCACCGCAGCTGATGTGACCGCAGGCATGCTTTCCATCCCGTTCGCCGATCCCGTAACCCTCAGCGGAGGCAACTACTACGCTAGTGTGGAGATGTATGGAAGCGGCACAAACCACCGCATCCGCATACTGGATGATGAGACCGTGCCGCAACCAGCCTGGAGCAGCCTCATCTACCTGGTCAATGACCCCACCTCGCCGAACCGCATCTGGTCCAACGGTAATGCATTCGCCATCCGCCTCAGCCAGAACGCCTCCATCGGCATGGCAGAGCAGAATGAACTTACTGGCGTCAGCATGTACCCGAACCCCACCAACGGTCTGCTCAACATCAACCTGAGCGAGATCGGCACCTACAATGTGGAAGTGTTCGACATGCTCGGTGCACGCATCATGACCGATCGTATCGTGAAGAACACCGTGCTTGACCTCACCGGCAATGCCCAAGGTGTCTACATGGTCCGCATCAGCAACGAGAAAGGCTCCATGATCGAGCGCATCACGTTGAAGTAGGATCGAAAGGATCTTTTGAAAAGACCCCGGCGCTTGCCGGGGTCTTTTTTTTATCACTTGCCGCTGATCAAGGACTTCTTCACCTGCCGCATCAATCCGCTGGCGAAGATGAAATCATTCAACTCCTTGTTATCTGTCTGGAGCAGTTCATCCTTGCTTCCCTCCCACCACATCTTGCCCTCGTGAATGAAGACGATGTTGTCTCCGGTGTCCATCACCGAATTCATGTCATGGGTGATCACCACCGTGGTGGTATTGAACTCTTCGGTGAGCTCCTTGATCAGATCGTCGATGAGGATGCTTGTCTGTGGATCGAGGCCGCTGTTGGGTTCATCCACGAAGAGGTATTTGGGGTTCATCGCGATCGCCCGGGCGATGCCAACGCGCTTCTGCATTCCACCGCTCAGCTCGGCGGGAAAGAGCCTGTCCTTTTCCAGGATGTTCACCTTGCGCAGACATTCATGGGCGCGATCTTCCATCTCGCTCTTGCTCATGCGCGCGAACATGCGCAACGGGAACATGACGTTCTCGATCACCGAAAGGCTGTCGAAAAGCGCACTTCCTTGAAAGAGCATCCCGATCTCCTGCCTGATCTCTCTTTTCTGTTGCGCGTTCATGTCATGGAAGGATCGGCCTTCATACAAAACTTTACCGGCCTCAGGTCGATGAAGACCCACCATGCATTTTGCGAGCACGCTCTTTCCTGAACCGCTCTTTCCGATGATCTGGTTGACCAGGCCTTTCCGAAAGGTCGCGGTGATGTCGGTAAGCACCTGTACTTTTCCAAAGCGCTTGCTCACGTTCTTCACCTCGATCATATCAGCAGCATTTGGGTGAGCAGGTAGTTGGCGATGAGGATCACCACGTTGCTATAGACCACCGCACGTGTGCTGCTGATGCCTACTTCCCGGGTACCTCCCCGTGTGTAATAACCTTGGTAGGCGCTTACTGTCGCAATGATGAAGGCGAAGACCACGGTCTTGATCAGCGCATAAGTGATCGTGTAGGGATCGAAGTCGTATTGAATGCCTTCGATATAATCCACCGAGGAAACGATGCTTGTTCCCACCCCCGCCAGCCAGCCGCCGAAAATGCTCAGGAACATGCTGATGATCACCAGGAACGGATTGATCAACATGGAGGCCACGATCTTTGGCAAGATGAGGTAACCGGCTGAATTAACGCCCATTATGTCCAACGCATCGATCTGTTCCTTCACCCTCATCGATCCGATCTCCGCAGCGATGTTCGATCCCACTTTTCCCGCCAGAATGAGCGAGATGATGGTAGGGCTGAACTCAAGAATGGTGCTCTGCCTGGCGGTGAAGCCAACGACATAGGTCGGTATCCAGGCAGAATCAATGTTGGTGCTGGTCTGTATGGTGATGACCGCCCCCATGAAGACTGACAGAAGTGCTACAATACCAACACTTTTCACACCTAATAGATCCATCTCCTCTATGGTCCTCTTCCAATAGAGGGACAGCCTTTCAGGCCGGCTGAAAGTATCCTTGATCAACAGGAAATAACGGCCTAGGTGATAAACGATCTGCATGAAGCCAATAGCGGGCTAAAATAGCACGTTCCATTGCCGATCGGTACCTTAGCCACCCGGCCTTCGAACTTTGATGAACAACCTTGGGCTCAGACAGATCGGCAGATGGGCCTGCCTTATCGTCCTACTCCTCTTTATTATGGGGATAAGCAGTTGTGCCTCACAACCTTCCAAATACCGCCGGAAGAAAGGATGCGATTGCCCGAAATGGAATTGGAACGGATCGCCTGCCAGTAAAGGGATACATGCTAATTTCGGCCCTGACGGTCACCAGCACCACCATCATGTGCGACGGAACTGGTCGGATACTTGAGCAAGGATGATCTTCGCGAACGATCTGGATATCCTACGACGCCAATTACCATCGGCGGCATTCCCTGTTGTATTGCAATGGTTGAGACGCAATCCCATTCTCGTTCGGATCGTTCCCGCACGGCAGACGAAACTCGGTGACTACCGTAGCGCTACGCGAACGCTTCCGCATCGAGTCAGTGTGAACTCCGATCTGAACAAGTATGCCTTCCTGGTAACGTTGATCCACGAATTCGCACACTACACCACGTACATCCGTTCGCGCCGTTGGAAAGACCCACATGGCCCCATGTGGAAGAGCGAATATGCCAAACTGATGCGGCCGTTCATGAGCCGCGCAGTGTTCCCTGCCGATGTGCTGCGTGCATTGGAATATCACCTGGCCGATGCGCCGGCAAGTAGCTGCACCGATCACGAGCTCATGCGTGTGTTGCGCAAGTACGATCGCGATCCGAAACCTCTGTTGGAAGAACTTCCTGAACGGACGATGTTCCAGTTCAACGAACGGATCTTCGTGAAAGGTCCACAATTGCGCAAACGGTACAAGTGCCATTGCTTGAACGACCGGCGCACATACTTCATAGATCCACTGGCCGAAGTGCACCTGCACTCTCCGTTGACAGCCCGCAAGGCTTCATGATCGGATGGCCTTCAGTCCACTGATGACAAGAGAACATACTTGGTGCGTGATCATGGCGGGCGGCGTGGGAAGCCGCTTCTGGCCAATGAGCCGTAGCGCATACCCCAAACAGTTCCTGGACTTTCTCGGTCTTGGCAGAACGCTGTTACAGCAGACCTATGATCGTTTCCTTCCGATCTGTCCGAAAGAGAACATATTGGTGGTGACCAATGCGCAGTACGCCCACCTGGTACGCGAGCAACTTCCCGAGCTGAAGGAAGAACAGATCCTGCCCGAACCTTTCCGCCGGAATACGGCACCATGCGTCGCGTACGCCGACCACGTGATCGCATCACGAGATCCTGAGGCATGCATCATTGTAACACCAAGCGATCATCTGGTGCTGAAAGAGGAAGCATTCCAGAGAACGATCGAACTTGCGTTGCAACATGCCACCAACGATGACCGGCTGGTGACCCTGGGCATTACTCCCAACCGTCCCGATACAGGATACGGATATATCCAGTTCATGGATGATGCCGTACCGCATCCACGCGTGAAGAAGGTGAAGACCTTCACCGAGAAGCCCGATCTGGAAACTGCACGGACCTTTCTTGAAAGCGGAGATTTTCTCTGGAACGCAGGGATCTTCATCTGGTCGTTGAAGAGCATCAACAAAGCATTCCACCAGCATCTGCCTGCCATGCAGGCACGTTTCGCAAAAGGCGAAGGTCTTTATGGCACCATCAAGGAACGCACCTTCGTGGAGGAGGCCTATGCCGATTGCGAGAACATATCAGTGGACTACGGCATCATGGAAAAGGCACCCAACGTCTATACCATCGTAAGCGATTTTGGTTGGAGCGATCTGGGTACCTGGGGCAGTCTCTATACCCATATCCCGAAAGATGCCGAAGGCAACGCCACCGTGGGCGAGAATGTGCGGCTATATGACTGCAGCGGCAACATGGTGCATATGCACGATGAACGCCTGCTGGTCATGCAAGGCATGAAGGACATGATCCTGGTAAGCACCAAGGATGCCCTTCTTGTCTGCCGCAAGCAGGACGAACAGAAGATCCGCCAGTTCGTGAACGACCTTACAGCGGAGACCGGCGATCGATACATCTGATGGCCGTGGGGGGCTTTGAACTGATCACCGCACAGCGTCAGCTCCACGAGAAGCTTGCGCATTTTGCCGGTGGCGCCACCATAGCGTTGGATACCGAAGCTTCAAGCTTCCACCGCTACCGCGAATCGGTCTGTCTCATTCAGCTCAGCGATCGGGCGAAGACCCTTCTGGTGGATCCGCTTTCGATCAAGGACCTTTCTCCTCTTCGCCAGCTCCTTGCGGAAAAAAAGATGGAAGTGGTGATCCATGATGCGGACTACGATCTGCGCATCCTGGCCCGTCACCACCAGATCCGTGTGGAGAACGTGTTCGATACATTGGTAGCCGCAGAACTGGTGAACGAACCGGAGATCGGTCTTGCTCCATTGCTGTCCCGCTATTTCGGGATCACGGTGGACAAGAAATTCCAGAAGGCTGACTGGAGCCAGCGGCCACTGCCCGAAGCCATGCTCTCCTATGCTGCAGGCGATACTTCCCATTTGATAGAGCTGCGCGACATGCTTGCCGCCAAGCTGAAGGAAAAAGGCCGCTGGGAATGGGCACAGGAGGAATTCGAACTGCTTACTGATGCACCTTTCAACCTTGTGGAGAGCGATGAGCCGGCCTACCTGCGCATGAAGGGCGCCAAGACGTTGAAGCCCCAGCAACTCGCCATACTTCGCGAGCTGCATCCCTGGCGTGAAGCGATCGCTGAACAGCAGGATCGCGCGCCGTTCATGATCCTGGGAAATGATGTGATGCTCTCCCTTTCCATAGATCCGCCAAAAGATCTGGCGGAACTCGCACGCCGGAAGGGCATCAGCGAAAGACTCTTCGATCGGTATGGCCGTGACATCATGCCATTGATCGAAAAAGCGCGCTCACTTCCCAAGGACCAATGGCCCAAAGTGGAAAGACCGAAACGCTGGTCGCGCGATCCCGATCATGACGAGCGTTTGAAACGATTGAAACAGGTGCGTGACAAGCTGACCAGGGAGAATGATCTGCGGCCGGGTATCGTTGCTGCCAACCAGTTGCTTTCTGAGATCGCGCGTACCATGCCGGGCGACATCGAAGCACTTGCAGCACTCCCGGGTATTCGACGGTACCAGGTCCGCAATTTCGGCGAAGCATTGTTGAAGGCGATCTGATCAAGATCGTGATACCGTTCGAAGCGGTCGCGTTCTTTGCATCACCGCACACCTCTACCGGATGCATCCGATCGATTGGTTCGTACTACTAGGAACATTAGGCTTCATAATAGCTTATGGCATCTGGCGCACCCGTAATTCAAACACGAGCGAGAGCTATCTGCGTGGCGGAAATGATAACCGCTGGTGGGGTGTGGGGCTCAGTGTAATGGCCACGCAGGCCAGCGCCATCACCTTCCTGAGCACTCCCGGGCAGGGTTTCCTCGATGGCATGCGCTTCATCCAGTTCTACTTCGGGTTGCCTCTGGCGATGATCGTCATCGGCATGGTCTTCATCCCGTTGTATTACAAGTGGAAGGTCTTCACCGCGTATGAATTCATAGGCAAGCGCTTCGATCGGCGTACACGGCTGCTCACCGCAGGGCTTTTCCTTGTTCAGCGAAGTCTCGCGGCAGGCATCACCATTTACGCTCCGAGCATCATCCTGAGCAAGATCCTGCATTGGCCGCTCTCGCTGACCTGTGTCTTCATCGGTGGCCTGGTGATCCTCTATACCACCACCGGAGGCGCAAGAGCTGTCGGCGTTACCCACAAACAACAGATGGCCGTGATGTTCCTGGGGATATTCACCGCTTTTGGACTTCTGATCCATTACCTCGGTGATACGATCGGATTCACCGGATCGTTGATGCTGGCAGATGATCTTGGAAAGATGACGATCATCGATACCAGATGGGATCCTGCGGAACGCTATACCCTGTGGAGCGGCTTGATCGGAGGTTTCTTCCTGCAACTCTCCTATTTCGGCACGGACCAGAGCCAGGTGCAGCGTTACCTCAACGGGCAGGATATCCAGCAGGCGCGACAAGGTCTTTGGATGAACGGCATCCTGAAGATCCCCATGCAATTCTTCATCCTGTTGACCGGGGTTCTCGTGTACATCTTTTATCTGGTGCATCCATCACCGATCCATTGGAACGAAGCCAACCTCAATGAACTTAGATCCTCACCAGCTGCTCCTGAGCTTAGCGAATTGGAGGAGATGCACAGGGGGAACAGCCGGGTGCGCCAGGAACGCACGATAGAATGGGCCGATGCTGTGCGAAGGAATGATCCGATCGCACGCGAAAAGGCATTCAACGGGCTGGATGCGGCGTTGCAGGAAGAGCAAATGATCCGGGAAGAAACTGTGGCACTCATCCGCAATGAACTGCCCGATCGGGAACCTAACGACAAGGATTACATCTTCGTTTCGTTCATCATGCAGCATCTGCCGGTCGGGATAATCGGTCTTTTGATCGCGATGATCTTCAGCGCCGGCATGAGCAGTACATCGGCGGAGCTCAGCGCGTTGGCCACCACGAGCACGGTGGATGTACTGAGGCCGTCAGCGGACGATCGCACCCAGGTGCGCAACACCCGCCTGGCCACGATCTTCTTTGGCCTGCTTGCGCTGCTGTTCGCTGCGGTCTTCTCAATGTTCGAGAACCTCATCCAGGCAGTGAACATTCTGGGATCGCTTTTTTATGGAACGATCCTGGGGATCTTCCTTGTCGCGTTCTTTTTGAAATGGGTGAAGGGAACGGCGGTCTTCATTGCGGCCCTGATCGGCCAAGCGGTGATCTTCATCATCCATTTCTCCGCCATCGAGATCGCATTTCTCTGGTACAATCTGATAGCTCCGGCCATCGTGATCGTAATTTCCATCATTCTGCAGGCAGTGATTCCATCGGAAAAAGAGAAAGCCTCCTGATCGGAGGCTTTCTTCAAAAATGGATCGATCGGTCTTAGCGCTTTCCGCTGGGCTTTGCTGTTCCGGTGGACTTTTGCTCCCACTCCGCGATCTTCTCGGTGTTCATTTTCACGTACGCATCGTTCTTCGCCTCCTGGGCCAACTTGAGGCTTTCCTGGGCCGTGGCCACCGCTTCCTTGTACATGCCATTCTTCGCCTGGGCAAGTGCCAGCGTATGCAGGTTCCAGAACTTCTTGTCCATGCTCACGCTCTTCTGGGCGTATTCAAGGGCCTTCTCGTTCTCCATGTTGCGATCGAGCAGGAAACGTGCGCTTCCGCTGTACGCACGGAAATCCGCATCAGGCTTCGCAAGTGACTCTTTAATATTGGCCATCGCCTTCTCGGTGGCATCGGCATGCAGGCCGATCGAGACCTTGGTATCGGCCCAACGCAATTGCAATTGTGCCTTGTCATCCTTCACCTCTTCGAACAGGAAGGTGAGCGTCTCGAAATGTTCGGCCTTTGCTGCGGGTACTTTCACGGTAAGCACATCCTCTTCCGGCTTGCGATCATCCTCCCCCCACAGCTCGATGTTCTTGTTGAAGATGAGCTGCCACGCGCCTTCGCCGGGAATGGTGAAGATGGAATATTTGCCAGCCTCCAGAGCCTGGCCTTCGATCAATACTGGGCCATCGAGTTCGATCATGGTGTTCATGTTCGCACCCGTACGCCACACCTTGTTGTAAGGCAGCATATCACCGAAGATCTTGCGGCCTTTTACGCTGGGACGTGAGTAATCGATCCTGATCTTGGTGAGGCCCACCACCTGCTCCACGGCCCCTTTTGGCGATGGCTGTGGAAGGTCCTGTGCGGTAACTGTAGCAGCAGCGAGAATTACTGTTGAGAGAAGTAGGTTCTTGATCTTCATGATGATCTGTTTTCACCGGACTTTGGCCGGGGGCGCGAAATTACAGTGGGGTTTGTTAATGAAGATCGAATGAAGCTTTCATTGTTTGATGAAGCGGCCACTCAGTGTACCCTTCCGATCGGTGCCAACCAAATGATACAAACCTGCTGGAAGATGGCTCGTATCTATTGTGGACCTTCCGGCGGGAAGTCTGCTTTGATGCATCAATGATCCGCGGACATCATAGATCTGGATCGCGGATGATCCATCCAATTGCAGACCCAGCCATTCATCAGCTGGATTGGGGAACATCGTGATCTGGCGGTTACTCCGATCGGAGATGGAAGTAGGAAGCTCATCGCACGGTGAACCCGGCGCCATGATCCCCGGAATGGTCTCAGCGAATGCGCGCACACTGTCGACTCGGGCTTTCAAAGCATCCACACTTGCCACCGCACCGCCGGTCTCAGCGCGTGCGAATACGTATGCGATCAGAATATCATCTTCTTCACCAGGCTCCAGCATGAAAGGGCCCATGCTGGCAATACCGCGACGGTCGGGTAAAGCTGGTGTAATCTGGGTTTCACGCCAATCCGTCATTGGAATTCCGTCGGTGCCAACACCGAGCATGTCTGTATCCCATGGGTACATGAAATAGGCGGGAACTGCTTGAGGAGCCTCGGTGTATCCATTACCTCCATAGGACATCGATACACCATTCTTCCAAATTCCACGTAAG
>JAEZAU010000165.1 GCA_023430325.1 Bacteroidota bacterium
TCCGATCGGAAGACACGGTCACCGGTATTCAAGATCCCCGGACATCTGATCACGGTGATCCGAGGTGAACGCACACGTGTGCCGATCACGAATTCAGGGTTCCACCATCCGATATCGGACAACGTCAGCTGGCCGGAGAGGTATACGATCACCGGCGCACCCATCGGGCCGTTCCAATAAACATTGCGCAATACCACGGCCGCTTTCGGCGGCATGTTCACATGGATCGATGCCTTGCGTACGCGGTGTTCCACATGGAAATTCTCCAAAGTGAACGATTTCACCACAGGATTCCGCGCCGGAACCGTATCAGAAGCAGAGGCGCTCAGGTACAGGTCCCGGTCGGCCGCTTCACCTTCCGAGATACAATCGCTCATGCGCACACCGCCGCTGTGGAGCACCGCAAACGCATTGGTGGTGGTGCGCGAGGAATACACCCGGCATTGTTCCAGCACCGTACTGTTGCTCTGGCTGTTGGTCACCGTGGCGCCCGGCCAATCAGCTGTACGCACTACGATGCCCTGCTTTGCCGGTGCAGTGACCAGTACGTTCTCGATCCGCGTCATCAGGCAGAATCGCAGATCGATCGCGATCTCCGTCTGGTTGCGGAACCGGCAGTTGCTGATGATGCTGCCCAGGCTCGCTTTCAGGTCCACACCTTTGCGGCCGCCTTCCACCGCTGCAAAGTCCTTTATCACATAGCGGCTGCCGATGCGTCTTTCAGCATCTTTCTGGTCGTTGATCTTTCGTGTGAAGCCGTTGGAGTTCGGGCCGAGCTTCAAGGTCGCACCTTTCCCGTCGATCACCAGCAAAGTGACATCTGGCAGAAGGATATCGCCTTCGGAAGTATAGGCGTTGGAGGCCGAGAAGGAGAGGTAGGTGGCATCGGACGGCAGCGAAGCAAAAAAGCGCCCCACATCTCCAGCGGGTACCACGTATTCCTTCGCATCAACACGAGCGAAGAGCAGGATGGTGCCGATAAGGGCGAGCGCAAGTTTCTGCATCAACGGCCAATGATCACCCTGCTGCGATGGTGCGTTCGATCGCGATCGACGCATTCGAGCAGATATGTGCCCGCAGGCAGATCGGAAACGTCCAACCCGATCGGGGGCACCGGCCGATGGATCGAAAGCATTTCGCGCCCTTCGATCGAGATCAGCCGAAGCATTTCGATCGTTGTGGCCGGTGCGGAGATGAAAATAAATGCATCTGCGGGCTGAGGCCAGATGGTCCATTCACCGGTATGCGCATTTATTATCCCGACGGGTGGATCGATGGTGATACAATCATTTGCCCAGCAAGTATCCTGGATGATCTCATTCCAGTACCACGCATCCACGCAAACTTCGATCGGCCCGCCAGCGGAATAGTCATGGGAGATGACCTCACCCCCGCCGGTGGCGCCATCACCAAGATCCCAGATGAACCCGTTCACCTCGAGCACACCGATCGCCGTGAACGTGTACTCCACGCCATCGTTCTCCGCCTGGATGCTCACTGAAAAGTCGGGATCGCAACCTGTGAGCGTGATCACCTGGCACACATTCGCCCAACAGGTATCCTGGAGCGACTCGTTCCAATACCAGACATCGAGACAGACGGTGTGCGGGCCCACGGTATCGAACAGGTGGATCACATTCATGCCGGCAGCCATGGTACCATCGCCAAGATCCCACAGCCATCCGTCCATCGTATCGGGTGCAGCCGTGAAGGAGACGCCATCGGGAGTGATCTCATAGGAGAATGAGGCGGTAAGATCCGGATCGCAAGGAACACTGTCCACCACCTGGATGATCTGGCAACTGTTGCTCCAACAACTGTCACCACCAGCGATCGCCCACCAGGTACCCAGGCATACCTCATAGGTTCCGGGAACATCGAACGTATGGTCCAGTTGTGCGCCGCCTGCCACGGTGCCGTCGGAGATCTGCCAGGAATAACCCGAAGGGATCGGGGTGGAGGTTGAAACGAAGGACCAGCCGTATGGAGAAAGCTGTGTACTTGTGAAACCGGTCTCCACGCCCGAACAATCCGAGGCCACCAGAACGATCGGCGAACAGATACTGCTGGTGCAGAATTCCTGTGAGGCATCACTCCAGATGTAGGAGACCAGGCACGCGTTGTAGGTGGCCGCAACATCGTAGACATGGGTCACCTGCAGCCCCGATCCTTGCGAGCCGTCACCGAATTGCCAGAGATATTCTCCCCCTGGCGGATCGGTGGTGCTGAAGAAGACGACCGTATTCTCTTCGGTGATCTCGAATTCGAAACTCGCCTGGTATTGATCGCATGTGAAACCGCTTCCTTCATCGTAGACCACCATCTGGCAGGTGGTATCGGTGCAAGTGATCATTTCGCCATCCACGTCGATCTGCGTACTGATGATGAGACACACCTCATACGTACCATTCACATCATAACCATGGACCGGATCCTGTGCGAAGGAGATGTTGCCATCGCCGAAATTCCATTGGTACCAAACGATCGGGCCATTGACGATGGATGTATCGGTGAACTGGATGCCTGCCGGATCGGGGTCGTATGTGAAACCAACCTGCAGACTGTCACATGAATTCTGGGAGAACGCGGTGGCGTTGATCAGGAGGGTGAGGATGGCCGGAATGATGCGATGCATGATCGATGTGTGAAGTTACTGCGATCGAAATGCGCCATCACAACAAAGCCCCAGCTTTCGCTGAGGCTTCTGCTCCCCGGGCTGGACTTGCTCCGCAGTCCTGCGGAGCAGCGCCCCCCTTTCAAGGCTTGGTTCGTTGTTGACAGGCCGATCGATACTTTGGATCGGTGACCAGCAATTCGATCGTTCTCCTGCTTTTTTGCTTCTTGATCCATCTTTCAAGGGACCTCGCATGGGATCGATCCGTACATTCCATTATGCACACGACCTTCCAGTCTTTCATGTCTGCGGTTGAAGATCCTTTGAAGAAATGAGAGTTATGAAGCTGTACCCGCATGGCAGGGTCTTCGCTTTCACCGACATAATAGCGATCGGCATCGGCTGAGTAAATGATGTAAACGTAGTGTGACATCGCAAAAAAGCCCCAGCTTTCGCTGAGGCTTCCTGCTCCCCGGGCTGGACTTGAACCAGCGACCCCCTGATTAACAGTCAGGTGCTCTAACCGGCTGAGCTACCAGGGAATTTCCCGTTAAGGGACGGCAAAAGTAGCACCAACTGGCGATCCTGCCAAGCCTTCGGCCCATCTTTGCCGCTCCATTCATCTCAAGCAGACCAGTCATGCAACTTGTCACAGTCGGTACCGTAGCCTTCGATCGTATCGAAACACCGTTCGGCACGGCGGAAAAAGTGGTCGGCGGCGCGGCCACGTACATTTCTCTTGCGGCATCGTTCTTTCTGGACAGGATGGGCCTTGTGAGCGTGGTGGGCGATGATTTTCCGCAGGAGATGCTCGATAAGCTGAGCGAACGCAACGTGGACCTTCAGGGGCTTGAGGTAATGAAAGGCCGGGAGAGTTTCTTCTGGGCTGGCCGCTACCACTATGACATGAACACGCGCGACACGCTGGAAACGCGGTTGAACGTGCTGCTCGAGCTCGATCCGAAGCTCCCGCCTGAATATCGGTCCGCGCCATACGTGATGCTCGGCAATCTGGATCCGAAGGTGCAGGCAAAGGTGCTCGATCGCATGAGCGAGCGGCCGGCGCTGGTGGTGCTCGATACCATGAACTTCTGGATGGACAGTGCTCTGGAGGATCTGAAGAACGTCATTTCGCGGGTGGACATCCTGGCGATCAACGATGCGGAGGCCCGGCAATTGAGCGGAGAACACAGCCTGGTGCGCGGCGCACAGAAGATCCTCGCCATGGGACCCAAATACCTTGTGGTGAAGAAGGGGGAGCATGGTGCATTGCTCTTCAGCAAGGACCGGGTCTTCTTCGCACCGGCCCTTCCACTTGAGGATATCATCGACCCTACGGGGGCGGGCGATACGTTCGCCGGTGGTTTTATCGGATATCTCGCTCGCAGTGGCGATCACAGTTTCGACAACCTCAAACGCGCGATCATCGTTGGGAGTGCGCTGGCTAGTTTCTGTTGCGAAAGGTTCGGCACCGAAAGATTACTGGAGATCACACGCGAGGATATAGATCGGCGGATCCAGCAATTCGTTGAGCTGGTGGATTTTGATATCGAGTTGGTGGAGGGGTGATCCATGTGCATGTTGGATCATAGGTGATCACTCCGCACTGGCCAGCGCCTGCAGGACCACCTCCGCTTTCTTCGCGCCCACTTCGGCGATCACATCCTCCGGCATCGCCTCTTTGATCCCGCGGATCGAGCCAAAACGGCTCAATAATTTTTTCGCCGTACCCGGCCCGATGCCTGGGATATCCTCCAAACCGGTCCTTACGACCCGTTTGTTCCTTCGTCCGCGATGATGTGTTATGCCGAAGCGATGTGCCTCGTTGCGCATGTGCTGGATCACTTTCAACGTCTGGCTCCGTTTGTCTATATGCAACGGATACGGATCACCGGGGAAATAGATCTCCTCCAATTTTTTCGCGATGCCAACGACAGCGATCTTCCCACGCAGATCCAGTTCTTCCAATGCTTCCAACGCTGCACTAAGCTGCCCTTTTCCACCATCGATCACGATCAATTGCGGTAGCTCTGAATTCTCTTCAAGGAGACGTTTATACCTGCGGCCCACAGTCTCCTTCATGCTGGCGAAATCATCCGGCCCCTCTACTGTTCGGACGTTGAAATGCCTGTAATCCTTGCGGCTGGGCTTTCCATCGCGGAACACCACGCAAGCGCTCACAGGATCTGTGCCTTGTGTGTTGCTGTTGTCAAAACATTCTATGTGGCGGGGCAGATCGTTCAGGCGCAGGTCCTGCTTCATCTGTTCCAGCAATCTGGTGGTTGCGCCTTCGGGATCGGTGAGCCGTTCCTGCTTGCGCCGATCGATCATGAAGTAGCGCGCGTTCCGTTCGCAGAGCTCCAGCAGTTTTTTCTTGTCTCCACGCGTAGGAATGGTGAACGCGACACCCGGCACTTCGATCTGCGGATCGAATGGAACGATCGCTTCGGGGGCCAATTGGTGATAGCGCTGGCGCAATTCGGCGATGGCCAGTTGCAACATCTCCGCATCACTCTCCTCGAGCCGCTGTTTCAGTTCGATCGTGATCCCGTGCACCAGTGCCCCATCTATCACACGCATGTAGTTCACATAGGCCACACCGCTTTCGCACACGTAACCGAAGATGTCCACATCGCCGATATCGGGGTTCACCACGATGCTCCTGGCGCGATAACTCTCCAGACGTTCGATCTTCTGCCGGTATTCTTCAGCGGCTTCGAACTCAAGCCTGCTGGAATGCTCGTTCATCAAGCCCTTCATCAGCTTGATGAGCCCGGTCACGCGGCCGCGGACGATCTGCCTTACCTGGTCGATGTTGGCGTTGTATTCGGCTTCCAGCTGCATGCCCTCACATGGCGCTTTGCAATTGCCGATATGGAATTCAAGGCAGCGTTTGAACTTGCCTTTTTCGATGTTCTTCGGTAGCAGGTCGTAATTGCAACTGCGCAGCTTGTACAGCTTGTGAACGAGGTCCAGCACGGTGCGCATGGTGCGTACGCTCGCATATGGCCCATAGTACTCACTTCCATCCTCCTCCGGATTGCGCATGCCTTCCACCCGTGGAAAACGCTCGTTGCGTATGCGGATCCAGGGAAAGCTCTTGTCATCCCGCAGCAGGATATTGTAGCGCGGCTGATGTTCCTTGATCAATGAATTCTCCAGCAGCAGCGCTTCGAACTCGGTAGGCACCAGGATAACACGCAGATCGGCGATCTTCCTCACCAGCACATTGGTCTTGCCATCGGCATGGTGCTTGGCGAAGTAGCTGCAGACGCGATGCTTCAGGTCCCGCGCCTTTCCCACGTAAAGGATATTCCCTTCTTCGTCCAGGAACTGGTATACGCCGGGCTGATGGGGCAGCAGCCGGGCCTTCTCCTTCACTTCCAGGTCGCGCATCTGTTACAAAGTTCGCATCTGGCGGGGCTTTGATAAAAAGAAGAGGCGCACCATGCGGTGCGCCGCTTCCATCGGGCTATTCGGAGCTTAGTGGTTCACTACAACACGCTGCACCTTGATGGGCTCGCCGTTGCGGGTCACGTTCACGAAGTAGTAACCGTTGTTCAGGTCGTTCACATCCAGGTTGATGATGCGGCGCTCACCGGCGGTCAGGCTCACCTGGGTGGTGCTGCCGATCGTACGGCCAACTGCATCGATCATGTTGATGGCGATGGTGCCATTCGCAACGCTGCCGATCTCGATGCTGATGCGATCGGTGGCCGGGTTGGGGTAGATCGAAAGCTCATCGCTCATGGAATTGCGCATGTCCTTTTTGGTACCAGTTGCGCAAGTGAGGAAGCCATTGTTGGTGGTGCCGTCCACGAAGTTCTCGTTCACCATGGAAAGAGCGCTGTTCAACTGGCTTGCGGTGTAGGAGGAAGCGCAACCACCGATGAAGTTGTTGGCTTCCTGAAGCAACTGGTTCACTGTCCAACCGGCGAAAGTGCCGCTGTTGATGGTGGCATCGCCGAGCAGGCCGCTGCTGGCACCGAAATCAGGATCGTAAGCATCGAAACCAACGCTCAAGGTGGCAGCGACCAACTGGCCGGCAAGCACGTTCTTATAGGTATTTCCCGGGTTCACCATGTTACCGGCGTTCAATGCACGTGCGGTGCTGCCGCTTGGAAGGAATGCATCAACTGCTGCAGCGTTCGTGAGGCTGAGCGTATTGGTGCAGCCGATCGTGAGACCCATCGGGAAGGCCGATGCAAAATTGGCATTGCGATAAGCTCCAGGGTTATTGCCATTGGCAGGGGAACCCCAGCCACCCTGTGTCTGGGTGCGCAGCTGGCATTCTTCGTGCTCCTTGGCGCAATCGATCACGAAATCGACCTTGTCGAAGCAACCGGCGGCATCGGTAACCATCACCCAATAGGCGCCATTCGGCAGGTCGCTATAGAACATGCCATCGAGGCCGGGTACGGACCACGTGTAGGTCCAGGGGCTGATCGCCGTGCCCTCATCAATGGTCACTGCGGCCCATCCGATGTCCTCGGCCATGCAACCGTAGTCCACGGTGATGTTCAGGTTGCAATCCTGCGCTTTCGCAGGTACAGCAGCCATGCCGATGATCGCCAGGGCGCCGAGCATTTTAGGAGTAGAGAACTTCATGTTGTTTGGAAGGTTTGTCCGTTTCGGTGGCAAATATTCATGGATCCACGAAAATTTGTCAAGCCTTATCGAAGAAATTGCGGTATTCGTCGAACGCCGACGATCCGGCGCAACATTTTAACTGACGATCCCAGTGGCTTCCATGCGAAGCCGATCGATCATTTCATCGATCCATTTTGTTTCACACAGGCTGGGGATGAGCATTGGAGCGAAGGAGCGAATGGGACCTTCAAGCCGGGAATGTTCACGCACATGCTGCGGGGGGATCGCTCCATCGGAATAGGCCAGAACGATGTTCAGGAAGACGCTTAACATGAACACCGATCGCACGATACCCGCAACGATACCTGCCAGACGGTTCGCAAGGCCGAGCATGGCCAGATCGATGAGGGCGGTGAGCGCCCTGGCCAGCAGGTGAACAAGTATGATCACAATAAGGAAGGTGACCAGGAACGTAATGATCGTGCGTTCAGAGCCTAGCCCGATCCATGCGCCCACATGATCGCTGAAATGCACAGCAGCATAGATGCCCACGAACAACGCCAGCAACGAACATACCTCAACAATGAAACCGCGGCGATATCCGGTGAAGGCGGCAATGCAGAGCCAGAGAACGATCAATAGATCAAGCCAGTTGGGCATCGCGGCGGCAAGGTAGCCGATCGCTGCCAACACCGATCTTTGTGCACCTGATGGACCTTGTATTCGAGAAACGCTGGCGCGAACTGGTGGCAAGGCTGTCCGAGCGTTTCGAGGCACCGCTCGATCTGAACGCCATTCTTTTCCTGATCGGTGTTCAGGAGTTGGGACAGCATGCCCGCAATTTCAAGAAGGATGAGAAGCTGGACCTGATGCACATCGCCATCTGTGTTGTGCTGGCCCCTTACGGCTACTACAAGGAATTGGGCCGTGATGCTGATGGCTGGCCGCATTTTGAACGCATCAAGGACCTGCCTGTGCTTGGTCCCAAAGAGCAGGAGCGGCTGATGAAGGATGCCGTGCTGGACTACTTCGAGGAATGACTATTCCGGGACCTTCAAGAACACTGTCTCCTCGTTCTTCTCCTCTTCCAGGATCTTGATGATCCCTTCGCCCACCATGGTGTCCTTCGTACAATAGAGGTCCAGCACTGCGAAACCCGACTGGCCCTGCTCGTAAAAGTCGGTGTAGTCAAAAGTGACCTGGCCCGACCCATCGGTGTAGCCCTCCTTGTTCAAGCGGGTAGGATCGCCCAGTGGGATCGGAGGGTTCGCGAAGATCTTCACATAAGCTTCAGGCACCACGCTGCCATCCTGCCGCTTCACGGTGATCACCGCGGTGGTAGGTTCCTCCTTGTTGCACGAGGAGATGAACGGGGCGATGATCGCGAGCATGAGCGCGTTGGTAAGCACGCGGCGGATCAAGGTCGTACGCATTGGGTTACTTTTGGCCGCCCGCACAGTGCGCAGGCTCGCGATGTCAAATGTAATCAACTCCCTTTTATCGCGCGAGCCCTTTTCTTCAAAGGACTTCAAGAACGGCAGGCTTTTACGGCGATCCCTGTCCGCGATAGGTGTCCTGCTCACATCCTTGAGCCTGTTCTCCCAGCCACCTGCGGACAAGCGGCGCGTGCATGTGGAGGTGCGCACCGGGCTCGGCAACTTCACCATCGAACTGTATAATGCGACCCCGGAGCATCGGGATAATTTCATCAGGCTGGTGAAGGAAGGGAGGTATGATTCTATTCCTTTCGATCGGATCGTTCCTGCTTTGGCGATCGAAGCGGGTGATAGCGCCACGAAGGAATGCGCTGGTGAAGAGGCGTTGTCTGCGGAGATCGTTCCGGGGTTGATACATAAGCGCGGCGCGATCGGGATGGCCCACCTATCGGATGAGGATGATCCGTTGAACAGATCGGATTGTTCCAGATTCCATATCGTTCTGGGCAGGAGGTATACACTGGAAGATCTTGCGCGCATCGAAGAACGAAATGAGCGGTTCGGTACACCGCACACCTTCACGGAACCCGAGAAGGAGGTGTACAGAACCACCGGCGGAGCGCCACATCTCGATGGCCGGTACACGGTATTCGGTCATGTGGTGGAAGGGTTGGAGACCATTGACGCCATTGCCGCATTGACTGTTGATGGAGCGGACCGGCCCACGCAGGAAGTAAGGATGTTCATGTCTTTGAAATGATGGATCTGGACGAAAAGATAAAAGCTCTGGAAGAGCGGGTAAGATCGGCGTCGGCCTCTGCGGCCGATGAGGTGGAGAAGATCCGTGTGGCGCTGCTTGGCCGCAACGGGTCCATCACGGCGCTCTTCGATGCGTTCAAGGAAGTGCCCGGCGAGCAGAAGAAGCTTTATGGACAGCGGTTGAATCTGCTGAAGAAGGCGGCACAGGACAAGATCGAAGATCTGAAGGGCCAGATCAAAGGTCTATCAAGTACCGCAGCACCCTCCGTTGACCTTACAGCGCCTGCGCTCACATCGTTCACCGGCAGTCTTCATCCGATCACGATCGTACGGCAGCGGATCGTTGATGTTTTTGCGCGGATCGGTTACACCGTGAGCCAGGGTCCGGAGGTGGAGGACGACCACCACAACTTCACGGCGCTCAACTTTCCTCCGGATCACCCGGCGCGCGACATGCAGGATACGTTCTTCGTGTCACTTGGTGGATCGGAAGAACAATGGGCCTTACGCACGCACACCAGTAGCGTACAGGTGCGGGTGATGGAAAGCAGGAAGCCGCCGATCCGTACCATCTCACCGGGCCGGGTTTACAGGAACGAGGCTATCAGTGCTCGCGCGCATTGCATGTTCCACCAAGTGGAAGCGCTTTACGTGGACAAGGGCGTAAGTTTTGCGGAGCTCAAAGGCACGATCGACCATTTTGTGAAGGCGATGTTCGGGCGTGATGCGTCGATCCGTTTGCGGCCGAGCTATTTCCCGTTCACCGAACCAAGCGCCGAGGTCGACATGAGCTGTACCATTTGCGGAGGCGCCGGGTGCAACATCTGCAAAGGCAGTGGCTGGGTGGAGATCATGGGTTGCGGCATGGTCGATCCGGCGGTGTTCACCAATTGCGGCATCGATCCGGAGGTGTACAGCGGTTTCGCCTTGGGCATGGGCATAGAGCGCATCACGCAATTGATCTATCGCGTTCCCGATCTGCGCCTGTACTGGGAGAACGACGTGCGATTCCTGGATCAATTCACGGCGGCCACTTTCCGGAAGTAGGAGACGAACCGCTCCATCAGAACGCAAAGAGCGCAAAGGACTTATCAGAGTTCAAGCTCTGCGTTAGTTGCTTCGGACTGTTCTGCGTTGCATTCCCGTCGCGTCGTTGCGTCGTCGCGGTTCAATTTCATCCCCCAACTTTACAACCCCTCAACCACCTCAACTGTCAACAGCTCTCCAAACCCAGGTCTGCATCATCGGCGGTGGTCCCGGTGGTTGCACCGCAGCGCTGAAACTTGCCCAGCACGGGATCCGATCCGTTGTCATCGAGAAGGCGATCTTCCCGCGCGACAAAGTGTGTGGCGATGCCTTGAGCGGAAAAGTGATGCGTAC
>JAEZAU010000200.1 GCA_023430325.1 Bacteroidota bacterium
CATTCACCAATGTAACCGCAAGTAGCGGTGCTGGCGATGACATCAAACTATCCTTTCAAGGCATGTGGCTCGATCATGATCTGGATGGACTACAGGATATCTTCATCATAAACGATCGCTGGTTCGCGAACTCACTTTACCACAACAACGGGGACGGCACATTCACCAATGTGGCTGCGGCGACCGGTGTTGAATTGACGCCCGATGATCCAATGTCGATAACATTCGGGGATCCTGATAATGACCAGGACATGGACATCTTCTATACGAATACAGGAAATCTGGACCGATATTGCAGGTTGCTGGAGAACAACGGGACAGGCAATTATTCCGAGACTGCTCAAAGCCATGGCATCTCGGTCCTTGCCTGGACCTGGGGAGCCACCTGGGTGGACATTCTGAACAATTCCCATCTGGACCTTTACATCACTTCCGCACTCCCCGGCACCGTCACCGCCTATCCGAACTACCTGCTCGGCAATCTCGGGAACGGCCAGTTCGTGAATGCATTCTCGCTCATGCAGGGCGAAAACACCGCACGCAGTTTTTCACCCGTGTGCGGGGACTTTGATAACAACGGTTTCACCGATATCGCCGTGCAGAACCAGGCCCCGTACCGGCCCTATCTCTGGCAGAACCTCGGCGGCTCCAACCATTACATCAAGATCACTCCACATGGAACGGTCTCCAACAAAGATGCGGTGGGTACCTGGGTGAAGGTGCATTTCGGTGGTCAGACACGGATCAAATACACCGTTTGTGGTGAGAATTATCTCGGACAAAGTTCGCAGCACTTGATCTTCGGGTTGGGCACACATACAGTAGTAGATTCCGTGGAGCTGGTATACCTGAGCGGCCAGCGCGATGTGTACTACGAGCTGGATGCGGATTCATCATACCATTTCACAGAGGGTGAGACCTTCATTGCTACCGTTATACCATCAACTCCACAAACGCTTTGTAATGGCTCCAACGTGATGCTCGATGGAGGCGATCATTCGAGTTGGAATTGGAGCACGGGGCATACGGGAAGATATTTGACAGTGTCAGCTCCTGGATCTTACTGGGTCACTGTCACAAACCAACATGGCATAATTGCACAGAGCGATCCTGTCGTGGTCCACCCGGCTCCATCGTTCACCACGGAGATCTCCCATGCATCCGGCGGCCAGAACAACGGAGTCATCCTTATATCGGCAACCGGTGGCCTGGCCCCTTATTCCATCACAGTGAACGGCGCCCCGGCGGGTACTTTGGTGCAGGATCTTGCGCCCGGCACTTACTCCATCGCGGTCACCGACGCGAACGGATGCACCGTTACATCAAACGTGGTGATCAGTATCAGTGTGGGATCGGCTGCACTCACAGCGGAACATGAAGCAATGATCTGGCCCAACCCGTTCGATGATGTGCTCCAGCTAGGTTCGATCGCAGAGCTTACGATCCTGGATACCGAGGGAAGAACGATCCTCAGCATTGGTGATCATCAGAACACGATCAACACGGCTTCGATCGCGCCCGGGGCTTATATCATTCGAATGACCACGATGGGTGGTAATATCCATCACCAGCGGATGATCAAGCTTTGATCAATTGATCGCGGCCTCTCGTTCCCCGAGGCCATAACGGCGATACAACCGGGCCTTCCGCTTTTCCAACCGGGCTTGCGCTTTCGCGGTGCGTGCCGATCGTGCCACCACTGGAAGTTCGCCTTCCTCGATCCGGCGCACGATCACTTCGATCATCATATCCTCACCCTCGGCGTCGTACCTGGCCTTGAGGTCCTGCCCGAAGATCCGCGCAAGACCCTGCCATACAACTGCCTGGAATGAACCCTTCAGTTCCTTCACCAATGAATAGGATGACCTTCCTGTTTCACGATCGATGAGCTTCACCAGCACCCGGCCCTGGCTCATCGTTAGATCTTTCACCTCCGCTTCGAATTCCGCGCGCAGTTCTGCTTCCGCTAGCTTCAAATAAAGATCATGATCACTATTGCGATCGATGCTTGCCAGATCGTTCTCGTATTCGGCCAGCAATTCGCGCGTTACCCGTGCATACGGGTAGACCTTCATCACGTTCCGGGTAAGTTTGTCGTAAGCGGCTCTTTGGCGCCGGTCCTTCGGTATCCAGCGAGCCTCGACACGAGCTTCACGCAACGTCACCACCGGGACCGTATCACCGTTCACTACGGTCGCCTCGAATACCTGCCCGACGGGAGCCTGGCCTTGAACTGTTGACGCAGCCAGCAGAATGATCGCGAAAACTATTTGGGGCCTTGTGAACATGTACCGATCGGCCGGTGAAATTACTGATCAGGAAGGTCCCGAACACATGTTCAACGTGATCATTTACGCTTTAGTTTCCACAAACTGACCGATGGTTCGGTCCGCTTTCTAACAAGCGGACCGCCTAGTTTTTCCTCGTGCAAACGGGAAGCCACCAGCACAGCTATCTCCGCTTCATCTTTTACAGAACCGAGCAAATGCGCCGGATCGAAATGATCCCGCACGAAATGCGTGTCGTACGCTCCGCTCCGGAAGCTCTCATGGCCCATTACGAACCGGCAGAACGCCAGCGTGGTCTCCACACCGCTTATCGCATAATCATCGATCGCGCGCTCCATGCGACCGATCGCTTCTTCGCGTGACGATCCATGCGCGATCAGCTTGGCGATCATCGGATCGTAATGGATCGGGATCGTCATGCCTTCCTCGAAACCATCGTCCACGCGAACGCCGGGGCCTTGCGGCGGACGGTAGGTCGTGAGCGTCCCGATGTCCGGCAGGAAGTTGTTGGATGGATCCTCCGCATACACGCGCACTTCGATCGCATGGCCGTTGATCCGCAGATCCTCCTGCTTGATCGGAAGCTCCTCCCCTTTCGCCACCAGCACCTGCAGTTTCACCAGATCAAGCCCGGTGATCATCTCTGTTACCGGATGTTCCACCTGCAGGCGCGTGTTCATCTCCATGAAGTAGAAGTTCCGCTTTTCGTCCAGCGGAACTCCACGGTACCAGCGCCGATGTAATCGCAGGAGCGCGCCACGTTCACGGCTGCTTCGCCCATGCGTTTGCGCAGCGCCTCGTCCAGTACCGGGCTGGGCGCCTCCTCCACCACTTTCTGGTGACGGCGCTGCACGCTGCATTCCCGCTCGAAGAGATAGAGCACGTTGCCGTGTTGGTCGGCCATGACCTGAACTTCGATGTGCCGCGGACCGGCCACGTATTTCTCAATGAAGACCGATCCATCACCGAACGCGTTCTGCGCCTCACTGATCGCACGCTCCAGGCCTTCCTTCAGTTCAGCTTCCTCGTTCACGATACGCATTCCTTTGCCACCGCCGCCGGCCGCAGCCTTCACCAGGATCGGGAAGCCGATCGAGCGGGCCACTTTCAACGCCTCCTCGCGATCGCTCACCGCGCCTTCCGTGCCGGGAACGAGCGGAACACCGAACTCCTTCACCGCATCCTTGGCGGCAAGCTTGTCACCCATGATCTCCATGGCGCGTGCCGATGGACCGATCAGGATGATCCCTTCCTTCTCCAACCTGCGCGCGAAGGCCGGGTTCTCGCTGAGGAAACCGTAACCGGGGTGCACGGCATCAACGCCATGGTCCTTGCAGACCTGCACCACCTTGTCGATCACCAGGTAGCTTTCCTTGCTGGGCGCAGGCCCGATCGCCACGGCCTCATCGGCGAAACGCACGAACGGCGCATTGCGATCGGCCTCGGAATACACAGCCACGGTATTGATCCCCATTTCCCGCGCAGAACGCATTACACGCAACGCGATCTCTCCCCTGTTGGCCACAAGGATCTTCCTGATCTCCCGCTGCTTTACGCCACTGCCACGCTTCTTCAGCTCCAGTTCTCCGGTGGATGTGCTTCCCATCTTTCTTGAATGCGAAGTGCGAAGATCGGCATTGGGGGGCTGGAGTGATAAATTTGAAGCATGAAGATCGCGCTCCAGTACGTGAGCGATGGCAATGGGAAGACCCAGGCCGTACAGTTATCTCTCACGGAATGGGAGAAGGTGCTCAACAAGCTCAAGAAGTATGAGCAGGCCCTAAAGCTCAGTTCTGACCTGAAGGAAGCCTATGAACAAGTAGCGATCTTGAAAAAGCAGAAAGGTCCAAAGCAGACGTTGAACGACTTCTTGAAAGCGATCTAGCGGTTCATTCATGATTTTTTGGGCGTTACCCCGCCTTCCGATCGGTGCAACGGCTGCGCCGCCATATCATCAGCGAAGGCGGGGTCGCGCTCGGAGTTTATCCTGAGCCTGTCGAAGGGTTGCAAGTCCTCGCGGCGAAGACGCCGCTTGCGGGCTTTCCACTGCGATCGCTAACGCAGATCACGGGCGCTGCGCGTAAAACAAACGACAGTAAATGCTTGCTGTCGGGTTGTTCGTTGATGATCAGTATATTGGGTCCGCAGTGGACAATTGTGCCGATCTGCGCATCGACTAGTTGTGCGTCATTTAAATAACATTGAGAATACTGACAATCATATTGTTGATTCTATCAACTGCCTGTGGACAGAATGCAACTTCTGAATCACCGACAATCGATGACACAGTAACCATTGACTCGCCATCAGAAGATGAAGGAATGCCGACTTTTCAATTAATGACAACAGATGTAGAGCATCCTATTGTGAAAGGCAACATAGTTGATCGTAAATGCTGGATAGATAGAAGTGGGACTTGGTGTGGTGTATGGACGGAGACAATTGATACTCCTAATGAGTTTGCCGAATTCCGTCTTTATAAATTCAAAAGAGATTCCATTCGGGGCTTTCAACTAAGCCACCTCTATCTTGATAGCATGAGTTGTGGAGAAGCCGATATTGTTGCATACAGTGATACTAGGCAACTAATCATTACCGATATTAACAAAGATGAGATTGGTGAAATGACCTTTGCCTACACCCTGAGTTGTACTTACGATATTTCTCCGCAACGAAGAGTTCTGGTAGTGAATCTTGACACGACCATGTATAAACTGATTGGTTTCACGCTTGATTACGGGCCTCTTGTTCCTGATACAAATGACTTGAATCTTGAAAAGTACCCTAAGGATGAAGCAGGATTCTGGTTTCCACCAACAACTGCCGGACGATACACGAATGACAATGACTTTGAATCACTACCTGAGATCTTTCTAATTCATGCAAAGAATGTATGGCTTAATATCTTGAAAAGGGAATATCAAGAGAAGCAAAAAGAAATGAATCGATAACGGCGCCCAACATGCGCTTGCCACAAGCCGCCCTCATCCCGTTGCCAATTCCCGTTGAAGGTTGGTACATTTCGTCCAAGAACAAGATCACCAAAGGCGGCCTGCGGCAAGCGCATGTCCGTTAATACATATCTGACAGTAGTTCGGCTTGAAAAAAAGAACATTTCCCAGAACCTTATCTGCGTAAGCGGCGAAGCCGGAAAGCCCCGAGCTGGCGCAGCCTCACCCCCAGCCCCTCTCCGGTGGGAGAGGGTCGCGAAGCGGCCTTTCTTCTTACTTGGCGAGGACTTGCAGGCGTAGCCGCGCCCTGCCGGTAATTCGCCCAAAAAACCAGCTCCACCACCCCCCACCCCACCCGCTACGGTTACTTTGCGGTGATGGCGGGAAGCGATTTCAGGATGGTGGCGCAGACCATGTACGGGCTGGAGCCTGTGCTGGCGAAGGAACTGCTGAAGCTGGGTGCGCGGGAGATACGGGAACTGAACCGCGCGGTGAGTTTCGTGGGTGATACCGGTACCATGTACAAGGCGAATTTCGGGCTGCGTACCGCGCTTCGGGTGCTGGTGCCGATCGGCGCGTTCACCATCCGCTCGCAACGCGACTATTACGATCGGCTGCGCGATTTCCAGTGGGAGAACTTCATGGAGCCGGAGGATACACTGGCGATCCGTTGCAGCTTGAACAGCGATCATTTCGACCACTCGCAATACGCCGCGCAACTGGCGAAGGATGCGATCGTGGACCGGTTCCGGGACCGCACCGGCAAACGTCCCTCCGTGGACCTGGATGATCCGATGATCGCACTGCACATGCACCTGGATGAGGATCACGTGCAGATATCGCTGGATAGTTCAGGCGAAGCACTCTTCAAGCGAGGCTACCGGGATCGTACGAACCTGGCGCCGATCAACGAAGTGCTGGCCGCCGGCCTGATCGCATTGACAGGCTGGGACCGCCGATCTGCTTTCGTGGATCCGATGTGTGGATCGGGCACCTTCCTGATGGAAGCCGCGATGCTGGCGATGAACATTCCCGCCGGTTACTACCGCAAGGGCTTCGGTTTCCAAAAGTGGCAGGACTTCGATCGGGAGTTGTGGGAAAAGGTGGTGGATGGTGCGATCGGCAGGATCAACGATGAGCGGCCGATCATCATGGGTGGAGAACTTTCAAAGAACGTTGCGCGCATCGCGAAGACCACGATCGCAGCTGCGGAACTTTCTGACAGCATCACGGTGCACAATGTTCTGTTCCAGGAATTGGAACCACCGGCGCCGCGCGGGATCCTGCTGCTGAATCCACCATACGGCGAACGCATGGTGAAGGACGATATCAACGAGTTGTACAAGATGATCGGCGATACGTTGAAGAAGAAGTGGGAAGGATACGAGGCGTGGATGATCACCAGCAATATGGAAGCGGCGAAGCATGTGCATCTGACGGCGAAACCGCGGATCAAGATCTACAATGGATCGTTGGAATGCCGCTTCATGCGGTATGAGCTTTATAGTGGATCGCGGAAGGCAGCGAAACAAGGATCGGCCGATCAATGAGGAAGAAGATCCACGACATACTGGCCGTATCACCCGGAAGTGAGACGCCAGCTTTTACTTCGATGTCTTCCTGCTGGTGCGGATCCTGTTGAACGTGGCCGCGATCATTGTTGAGTCCGTGCCTTCGATCAGCCAGCGCTACTATCCCGAATTCCGCGCCTTTGAGCTTTTCAGTGTGATCGTGTTCTCTGCGGAATATCTGCTTCGTGTGTGGACGATCACGATCGAAGAGAAATACCTCCCGGGTGTGACAATACCACATGACCCTTATGGGACCATCCTGGTCGGGCAGATCTTGGAGAATGTGCTGATCGGTGATATGGATCGGGACCGGAGCATGATCACCAAACGCCTCGTGGACTGTCTGTTCCAGCAGCAATTGTTTCTCTTGCCTAGCAATGGCGATCATTCATCGCGCACTTCTTCACCACCTATCACCGGCACCAAAAGATCGAGTACGTGCAGCAAGTGCAACGGCATACTGCCAAAGAAGAAATGCCCGCGTATGGCAGGCATCTTCTTCGATCCAAGGCAATGGATCATTGTATCATGGCCTTGCAGCTGCGTTCGGTCCCCTTGGCATCGGTGATGGTGACTATATAAAGACCGGCCGGTAAGGAGGTAAGGTCCACTTTTCGCGAACTGGCAGTTTCAGTGATCACCTGAGTCTGCACTTTGTTCCCGTTGATCTGCCGTACCTGCAGGCTGGTGATGTCCGAATCCATGACCTTTACGGCCATGTAAGGATCACCTCCTGGTGCAGGTTCGCAGGTCACCGGCATTTCACCACCCACATATACGGTGATCATCATCTCCTGCTGCATGGACGCATCCACATCGAACTGCTGAAGGCGATAGTACCAGGTGCCGGGATAGGGCGTCATGTCCATGTGGTAATAATCGGTGGTGATCATGGAATTGCCTGCGGCCTGAACAGTGGCCACGGACGTCCAATCATCACCATCGATCGAGCGCTGGATCACAAAATGCGAGGCGTTGGTCTCTGATGCCGTGGCCCACTGAAGATCCACATTGTTGCGGGCCGGATTGGTGCCGCTGAAGGCGATCAGTTCAACGGGCATGGCGCTGGGAGGCCAGGCCAGAGGGCCGCTAACCTGACCGTCGCTGGCGCTCCAATATGTGGTGTTCCCGATCTTGATCGTCTGGCTGTTGCCTGTTCCATTGCCGGTAACCTGGCCTCCAGATGCCACAATGACCACGGAATTGGTAGGCAGGGTGATCTTGGCCCCGCCCCCGCTGAAATTCCACGTACCGTAGACGGTCACGTTCAATGGGGAACCTGAAATGGTGATGTTGCTGTTGATGGTGATCGTCTTGCCCGCGGATATGATCACCTGATCGCCTCCCGCAGGAGACGCACCGCATGACCAATTGCCGGCCACGGTCCAATTACCATTGCTTGTGGAGTTGCAATTCGCAGCATCCATGGTATTGCAATAAAGAAGTGCGATGCAAGCCAACATACTTGTGGGTACTGATCTCGATCTCATGGTGCGTTTGAACGCAATTGGCTTTCACGGGGTTACGAGCGAACTTGAAAAAGAATTGACTTTTGTTGATCGATCCAATATGGGCGCGGTCCTCCTGAGGAAAGCGATCGTGGAAATTTTTACACAACTCGATAGGTCCCGGCATCCTTTGGCGAAGTTCCAACCCTTACTGTCCGATCAGGAACACGATCTGTAACGCACTGTAAAACATTAAACCTCTCACTATGAAGAACACTATCGCCATCATATTGCTCGTACTTGGGCTTGGTCTTGTCATTTATGGGCTTGCTTCCAAGGAGGATCAACAAGCGGATATCAACATTGCTGGTGCTGAACTTGAGGTCGGCAAGAGCGACAGCGCATTCTCAGGTTACTTCATCGTGGGTGGGCTCATGGCCGTGGCCGGTGTGATCATGATGGCCGCAGGCAAACGATCCTGATAATACAGGAAAAGAAGTGACGGACCGGCCGATCTCCCGATCGGCCGCTCGTCACACTTTATTACCATCTCGCACTTCCGTTGTCACTTCTTTGCAGGGATGAACGTCCCATGAACATGAAAGCTTCAGATCACATGCGTTACATATTACTCGTTGCCGCCCTCCTCCCTTCGCTCCTTCTTCAAGCCCAATGCGATCATGATCCGGTGATCACTCCGGGCGATACGATACTCTGCCCGAACAGCCAGGTTGAATTGATGACACAATTCGGCGCAGAGAGCTACCAATGGTACATGAACGGATCGCCGATCGCCGGTGCCAATGGACCCACACACACGGTGACCTCGTTCGGTTCAGGTGTTCCCTACACGGTGGAAGTGACCGTTGATGGTTGCTCGGAAATGAGCCCCGGTGTGCTGGTTGATGGATGGAATTTCGTTTCGCCGACCGTGATGCACCTGGGCGATGAACCGATCGCCATGGGACCGAATGGTGAGTCGATCTACTGCGAAGGCCAAGATGTCCAACTGCAGTTCAACATGCCGTACACCGAGAACATCGTGTGGACCAACAACGGCGTGGTGATCCCGGGTGAGAATTCTCCCTTGCTCGTGGTGACCGAGAGCGGCAGCTACAATGTGAGCGGTGCTCCAGCGGAATGTCCCGACTATATAGCGCAATTGGGTGTCACCATAGAGATCGAATTCCAGCAACCGCAACAACCAACCATCATGGCCTCGGGCGATGAGATCTGCGCATTCCCGCTCGGGCAGAGCTACGTCTGGTACCTTGATGATGTATTGATCGAGGAGGAGACCCAGGCCTGCATCATTGCATCTGCGCCGGGATCGTACACGGTCTACGTGGATTACGGCCAGGATTGCCAGGTGATCTCCGATCCGTTCATCACCACGTCCATAAATGAACTTTCATCGGCCACCTGGCAGATCCATCCCAACCCGACGGCCGGCACCATCAACATCAGCATGGATCCAGCCTTGAGCGCTGGCGCCTTTTACACCATTTTCGATGCGATCGGCCAGCAGGTGAAGCAAGGCTGGATGCCGCTGAACGGCCTTCTGCAACTGGAGCTTTCATCGGTCGAGAATGGAACCTATCTATTCCAGGCGGCACGCGATGGAAAAGCGCTTGCGCCAGCGACCCGCTTCACGATCGTGAAATAACTGCTCCGATGATCGAATGAGCGGTGGCCGGCTTTGTCCGGCCACTGTTGTTCCACGACCTTTGCATTGTGAAGATCCTCGCATTATTGGCGTTGCTCGTGGCGGTGCCGCATGATTTCTTCATCTCGATCCTTACGATCAAGCATGAACCAGATCGCGCGCAACTGCACCTCACCTGGCGCATGACCACACATGATGTGGAGCATGCCTTGGAGCCGTCCATCGGTGGGAAGAAACTTCATCTCGGCACCGATCTGCAACATCCACAGGCCGATAGTTTGTTACGCAGCTACGTGCTTTCCCATCTTCACTTGAAGATAGATGGACGGCCGGTGGAAGTGGAATACCTCGGCCGGGAAGTGGAAATGGATGACATGTATTGCTACCTGCTGGTGGAGGATGTAAAGGAACTCTCATCGATCGAAGTGAATTGCACGTTGCTGCATGACATGTTCGAAGAGCAGGAGAACGCCGTGCATGTGGAAGCCAACGGATCGAAACTCACCCACAGCTTCCTCATCCATTCGAAGCCGCATACTTTTCAGTTGAAATGACGAAGAAGGAAAAAGCCGCTTTCGTCCTGAAGAAGCTGGAAGAGCTTTATCCCGATCCACAGATCCCGCTCGATCACGAGGATCCGTATACATTGCTGGTAGCGGTGGTGCTGAGCGCCCAGTGTACGGACAAGAAGGTGAATGAAGTAACACCGCATCTTTTCGCCAAAGCGCGTACGCCGCAACAGATGGTGAAGCTGGATGTGGAAGAGATCCGCGAGATCATAAAACCCTGCGGACTTTCACCCGCCAAGAGCAAGGCGATCCACGGATTGAGCCAGATCCTGATCGAAGAACACGGAGGCAAAGTGCCGAATGATATGGAGGCGTTGGAGCGGCTTCCTGGAGTAGGCCACAAGACCGCGAGCGTGGTGATGGTGCAAAGCTTCGATCGGCCGGCCTTTCCGGTGGATACGCACATTCATCGTCTCGCATGGCGCTGGGGATTGAGCAATGGCAAGAGCGTGGAGCAGACCGAAGCCGATCTGAAGAAGCTTTTTCCGATCGATAGCTGGAGCAAACTGCATTTGCAGATCATCTATTTCGGACGTGAGCATTGTCCGGCGAAAGCGCATGATCCGCGGAAATGCCCGATCTGCAGTGTGGTGGGGCGGCGGGAATTGTTCAAATAGTTATTCAGCGGATGCCTTAGCTTCACCAAATGCCCGCCCGATCGATCTGGATCGCATTCCCACTATTATTCGCTTGTGCGCAGCAGGAGCAATTGCCGATCGATACGCAGGAGTACATCTTCTACATGCGCGATGCACCGGCCTTTTCGCGCGTGTTGCCGGCGGATTGGGAACCGAACTATCAGGGCGGTTTCCTGCGTATCGATCCAAGGCACCGGGTGCTGGCCCAGGATGTACTGCTGATCGCGCCACGCTTTCCGTTGAACGTGGATGGAATGCGCATGGTGAAACTGATGCGGCGAATGCCACCCGGCGCACGTGCCACGTATGAGATATGGGTGCCAAAGGATGCTGAACTGATCATCGGGGACGAACCACCGAACGAACTAAAGAAGGTGGCGCCGCACACCTGGCTGGTCCCGAACGAGTTCAACGTACAATTCGATCGATAGCGAACGGATCTCCTGGCTTTGCGCAGCGCGTGAGGGACATGAGCGGAAACCCCGCAGCCGGCTTTTGCGGCGAGGAGTTGCAGCGTTGGCCCGGCCCGACGTAGGAGGGACACGCCCAGAACATTCAAACCACCATCTTCGCGATCACATGGCAGCCATCGGCTACTACCTGGCCCTCCCCTTTCTCTACGGCGTAGCGCTGCTGCCCTTTCCGCTGCTCTACCTGCTTTCCGATGTACTTTACGTGATCGTTTTCAGGTTGATCGGCTACCGAAAGGAGGTGATCGACACCAACCTGCGAAGGAGTTTTCCGGAAAAGAGCGATCAGGAGATCGGCCAGATCGCTAAAAAATTCAAACGCTGGTTCTGTGATCTGGTGCTTGAGACGTTGAAGACGTTGACCATAAGCAAGGAGGAAGTTCGCCGGCGGATCGACTTCCAGGGAACGGAGATCCTACGCCAAATGACCGATAGGAAACAGAGTGTGATCCTTGTACTCGGGCACCTGGGCAACTGGGAACTGGCGGGTGCCAGATACGCCGCCGAACCTGGTCTTCCGAGGCTTCACGTGATCTATCATCCATTACAGAACAAGTACTTCGATCGTTTGTTGATCCATATGCGAACAAGGCTCGGCAATGGATTGTACACCATGAAGGAGGCTGGCCGAAGCATGTTAAGGGATCGCCATTTGCTCACCGCCACGGCTTTCATAGCGGACCAGACACCACCGCCGGAGACCGCCTATTGGATGACCTTTCTGGATCAGGATACTCCTGTGTTCCAAGGAACGGAGGCGTTGGCAAAGAAACTAGGATACCCGATCATCTACATCGGCCTGCAACAGTCACGGCGGGGTCATTATATCATGAAGGCGGAGTTACTTTTCGCCGATCCGGCGTTAACTTCGCGCGGTGAAATTACTCAGCGCCACACGCAGAGGCTTGAAGCGGACATCCGCTCGCAACCGGAGATCTGGCTTTGGACCCACCGGCGCTGGAAACATAATAGACCGAAAACGATCGACGGAAGTGCGTACTGAGAAAGAACTTATTCTGGCCACCAAGCCTTTTGCACAGGAGATCCGCTGGAAGAGCTGGTGGCACCTGTTCAGCACGGGCATAGTGCTCGGCGGGTTCTATTTTGGAGTGTTCTGGCCGACCTCGCCGCTATGGGTGAAGATCCCCTGTAGCATACTGGCCGGCCTCACCATAGCCCGCATGTTCATCATCTATCACGATCACCAGCACAAGGCGATCCTGCAGAAAAGCAAGTTCGCCGATGCGGTGATGACCCTCTGGGGCCTGTTCATACTGGCACCCACCAGCATCTGGCAACGCAGTCACGATCATCACCACAAGCACAACAGCAAGCTCTACACCAGCAGCATCGGCTCCTACCCTATCGTAACCAAGGAGAAGTACAAGGAGATGAGCCGCGGTGAAAGGGCCATCTACAATTTCACCCGCCATCCGCTCACCATCGCCTTCGGCTACATCTTCGTGTTCATCTACGGCATGTGCGTACGCAGCTTCATGAACAACCGCGACAAGCATTGGGACAGCCTGCTGGCCATCGTCCTGCACGTGGTCATGGGCGTTGCGATCGCCTGGTTCTTCGGGTGGACCATCTTCTTACTGGGTTTCATCGCACCAGCGGTCATCTCCCTGGGCCTTGGCGCCTACCTGTTCTACGCACAGCACAACTTCCCCACGGCAACATTCGCTGAAAAGGATGGTTGGAGCTACGTGAACGCCGCGCTGGGCAGCAGCAGTTACATGAAGATGCACCCGGTCATGCACTGGTTCACCGGCAACATCGGCTACCACCACATACACCACCTCAACGCGCGCATCCCCTTCTACCGCCTGCCGGAGGTGTTCGACGCCATTCCCGAACTGCAACAGGCCAAGACCACTTCGCTCACGCCAATTGAAATGATCCGTTGCCTGCGTCTGAAGGTGTGGGATCCCGAAAAGGGCCGAATGATCGGCCGCAGGGAAATGGCTTATTGAGGATCGCTCCCGATCTCGTGTGAGTGTTTTATGGGCGCCTGCCGCTTCAAAAGCAAGCGGCACCGGGCTATCCGCTGCAAGGCTTCGGCCGCTCCGCGTCCTGCAGGCTTTCCGCTCCTATCCCTGGCGCGCTGGCGCATTGCCCGATGAAGCCTTTGCCGATCGTTTGAGCTTCATGCATCACCTACATCCCATATTCGCAACATGAACGATCTGGATCTCACCCGCCGCCTGAAGATCCTCCGCCGATCGGTATTGATGCTGGAGACCGAACTCCGCAACGATCACATGGACAATGATCTGCTGGCGGATATCGATCGGCAAATGGAAGAAGGACTGGCCGCCGAACCACGCACAGCATTCCTGCGAGAGCGCGTGGATGCGTTGCGCGAGAATGTGATGGGCAGCGGCTCCCATCGCTTCAGGGATGCCATCAGATCCACCGCTGAATTGAGGGATGCGATCGAAGAAGTGATGGCCCTACTGGGATGATCACTTCTCCTCGATCCCCTGCTCTGTACCGGCATCGGCACCACCGGCATTGCTGTTCACCTGGCTGAATTTCGCCACGTCCAGCGCCGCGGCCTTCATGGTCTTCCCACGCCAATCCACAATGCCTCTCGCAGTTACCAGATCACCTACTTCCACCTTTTTGTGCCCCTCGGCCTTGGTGGGATCGTAGGATAGTTTGCTGGTATCCACGATCATTCCACCTTCCGCACGGTCCAGATGGATGTTCCGGCCATTGATCGCGCTCACTGTGCCATGTACCACCATGCCCGAGACCGTGGAAGGCACAATGATGCGCGCAGCATCTTCTTCGCCCACGACGGTGACCACTCCGGCATCCGCGCCTTCGATCACCACAGCACGGGCCTTCAATACCGAGCGCTGCAACAGATCCTCATCCACCCGGGCATAGACTGTAACAGGCTGATCCTTGGTGAAGGCGAGTTCTCGCAGTGCCTGGCTGTGGAAAGCCACCGGTATGGTACCTCCTTCATGACCGAGAATGAAGCTATGTGCTCCCACGGCCTTCACCGTGCCCTTCACGGCGATCCAGCTTTCGTTGGCACTGGCCGTATCGGCGGCGATCGGTGTCACCGGCTCCATGGCGGAAGTATCCGGCCGGCTGAGCGTGGTGTCTTCCTGCGCATTCAAGGTGAGCGCTGCGGAACAAATGGCGATCACAAGGGATCGATGCAATGATGTACTAATGAGCGAGTTCATAACAAAGGGTATGTATGAAAGACGAAGTTACAACATGCCGAAATCCCGCACCAGCAGAGCAAGCCTGACCAGGGAAGTCCATAAGACCACCCACAGACTATCTTGCACACCATGAAGCTGCATGTGATCGATACGGGGTTCTTCAAACTGGATGGCGGGGCCATGTACGGCGTTGTGCCCAAGAGCGTTTGGACCAAGCGCCACGCGCCCGATGAGAACAATCTCTGCACCTGGGCCATGAGATGCCTGCTGGTGGAAGATGAAGGCAGATTGATCCTTATCGACAATGGCCTCGGCAAAAAACAGGATGCGAAATTCTTCGGGCATTACCAGCCGCACGGAGAGGCCACGCTGGATGGTTCATTGCAACGACTCGGATTTCACCGCAACGATATAACCGATGTGTTCCTCACGCATCTGCATTTCGATCATTGCGGAGGAAGCATCGAAATAGATGCCTCGGGCAGGGTCGTACCTGCATTCGCCAACGCCACCTACTGGAGCAACGAATACCATTGGCATTGGGCCACGGAACCGAACGCCCGGGAAAAAGCCTCATTCCTAGCAGAGAACATTCTTCCCATTGAGCAGAGCGGCCGGCTGAAATTCGTGAACATCGGCCGGCGCAGCGATGAGGAGAATGTCTACGTGCGCAATGTGTTCCCGAACTTCGATGTCTTGCTGGTGAACGGCCATACCGATGCCATGATGCTGCCGCACATCAGATACAAGGGGCGCACGGTGATCTTCGTGGCCGATCTGATGCCATCGGTGCATCATATACCACTGCCCTGGGTAATGGCCTATGACACCAGGCCGCTGCTGACCATGGACGAGAAGAAGGACGTGTTGCAGATAGCCGCCGACAAGGATATGATCCTGTTCTTCGAACATGATCCGGTGAACGAATGCGCCACCGTGGAGCGCACTGAAAAAGGCGTGCGGCTGAAGGAGACTTTCAGGCTCGCTGAGATCTAGCGCTGGAGAACAAAGGCGCCTTGCGCGAAGATGTCATGGAAAAGAATGTTCCTTTCCATGCACCAGTGCGCTACATGTTCGCGTGTGCGCCAACTGTTCTTGCCGGCCAATACGATGCGATCGCTTACCGCCGCCGCACTTTCAAGCAGTCCTTCGGGAACTTTTGGCATATCATGGATCACCACGGCATCAAGCTTCGAGCGCAGATCGCGGATCGCAAAGGACGGATCGTCGATGAACAATAGATCGAAATGTTCGCTCTTCCAGCGGCCTGCGGCCGAGACCGTCAGCTGCCCCATATGGATCGGCTTTGATCCATGCCATGGAATGACCTCTACTTCCTTGATACCTCTGGCGTTGCGATGCTGTTCTATCTTTTTTGAAGTATAGTTGCTCTGCAGATCTTTGTCCGGCGTCATCATGATGCTCATGCGCCGTCCTTGAGCGATCGACGCCATGATGCCATTGCGTTCATCATACAATGTCAGTGTGTTGCTGGTGTTCGTTCGCAATGCAGTATTCCCCCAAAGGAGAAGCATCAACAGGAAGCTCAGCTGGAATGCATGCGCCAGCGATCTCCATTTCCAGTACCAATAGCCAATGATCGAGATGATAAGCACATAGAAGATGATGCACATCGCCAGATCGATCCGGAGGGAAGGATAGGCATCAGGAAATGACGCGAACCAACTGGTGGTTCTCGCGATCGCTTCCAGTATCAATTGCAACCACCATTTGATCGGGGCCACCACGGCGGGGATCATCTGCAGGAACAACATGGCCACGGCCAGATATACCGCGATCGATACCGCGGAGACAACAATGAGGTTGGCTGGAAGGAACAACAATGGGAACGCCTTGAAATAATAAATGGACACTGGTGTGGTGAATGCCTGGGCTGCAATGGAGACCGCAGCCAGAGACCACAAGAGCCGGAGAAATTTCCAACGGGGAGACCACAATGAGAGGAGCGGACGGTATATGACCACGATGCCCAACACCGCGAGGAAAGAGAGTTGGAAACCGATGTTCCACAGGTTCGATGGATCGAACAGCAAAAGGAGGAACATGGCCGCAGCCAGCGTATTGAGACCATCTGTTCGATATCGGAACATGTCGGCAACTGTGAGCATGGAGAACATGATCGTGGCGCGCACGATGCTGGGCGCACCGCCAGTGATACCCGCGTAGGCCCACAACCCCGCCAGTACCGCCACACCCCTTATGATGCGAACATTCCTCCGTTCACCGAAGAATTGGAATGGTACGGAAAGTATCATATAGATGATGCCTACATGCATCCCCGATACCGCAAGGATGTGAACGGTGCCACTCCGGGCGAAGGCAGTCTTTTGTTCACTGTCCAGCTCATCGCGTTGGCCAAGAACAAGTGCTTTGACCAGGGCTTGAGAGGATCTTTCCAGGCCGGCATCTTCCACCCATGAAGAGATCCGGGAGCGCATAATGGCAAATGGATCGATCCATGTTCGCCGGTGATCGAATGGATGATATTGCTGCCTCGTGGCGAAGAGCTCAAGCTCTATCCCACGCGCCGCGGCCCACACCTGGCGATCGAAACCTCCGGGATCGGCCACGCGTTGGATCTTCTTCATCGGTGCACGGATCAGCAACCTGTCCCCCACTTTCATTGGCGGATCGCCGGGCTGGCGCAACGCGGTGAGCATGATGGTGCCGTTGCTGTTCTCCCAATTTTCTCCGTCATGTCTTCCGATCACTTCGGCATCTGCCCTCAGTTGGGTTTCGGCAAGCCGGTTGATAGCCTGTAGTCTTACGATCCAGGGACCTTCATTGCCCACATGATGGATGATGTTCTGCGGAGAAGTACCCGGATGGCGAAGTGTAGCCCAGAGCATTCCGAAGGCGAACATCCAGACGGAAAAACCCACCCCGCGTTTCCATCGGGTAGAGTATGTAGTTGATCTAAGAACGAAATAGAGAAAAATGATCAAGGCCATCGCTGCGATGATCGCTGTGACCAGCAATGGAGGCTTGAACAGACCGACGAGCGCACAGCCCATGGCCATGAAGATCACCGAACGTGCCAGTGGGGCACGCGCAAAAGAACTCCATGGTCCGTCGGTCGTGTACGATCGTGCCATCTTGCCCGCTTGCCTGAAGTTATAACGTTCTCAAAGGCGCATCAACCGGACAATGTTGAAGAAAAATTTGACTTTTTGTCGACGACTCTTCCTGATCCGTCGAATTCATCGAGTGATCCAGAATTCCACACGTTAAGTTCACGTTGCCTTTACGGCCAACACACTTCCCAATGTTGATCCTGGCGATCCTTCTCTGGACTTTGGTCTTTGCACCGGTGACCGCTTTTCTTGCCGGCCAGCGCGGTTATGATCTCATGAGCTGGTACTGCATCGGCCTGCTCCTCGGCCCGCTTGGTCTCTTCGGTGGTCTTTTGCCCAGGCGATCACATGAGCCCGAGGCGCTATTCAGTGACGGCTATCGCCACTGATCACCACACCTCCAGTACAAGGCATTTCAGATAGTGCGTCTCCGGTACGCCCCACAGGATCGGATGATCGGGCGGCTGCGAACCTTGATGGATCTCCCTTACACGTTTGCCTGCATCTCGCGCGGCGTCCGCCACCATGCGCTTGAAGAGATCCGGGGTCATGTGTTGCGAGCATGAACAGGTGACAAGAAAACCTCCGCTGGGCAGACATTTCAAGGCACGCAGATTTATCTCCTTGTATCCACGATAAGCGTTCTCCAATGCGCCTTTGCTCTTGGCGAACGCCGGTGGATCCAACACAATAACATCCCATTGCTGTCCGGCACGGCTGGCCTCGGTCAGTCGATCGAAAACATTGCCCACCGTGAACCGGCAATTGCGCAGATCGTTCATCATGGCGTTCTTGCTTGCGAGAGAAACAGCCTCTTCACTGATGTCGATCCCCTCCACATCGGCAGCGTCATATTTCGCTGCATGCAATGCAAAGCCACCGGTATGCGTGAAACAATCGAGCACGCGCATTCCTGCACTTATGTGCTTCATCGCTGCATGGTTCAATACCTGGTCCAGGAAATGACCGGTCTTCTGCCCCGCCGCAATATCCACCGCGATCTTCAAACCGTTCTCCTCGATGTTCAATTCCGTGCGGAACGGTCTTCCATGAAAGTCCTTATGCAACGGCAGACCTTCTTTCTCGCGTACGGCCACATCATTGCGCAGGTAGATGCCTGAAGGTCGTAACAGATCTTCCAACGCGGCGAGCACCACTTCCTTCCAACGCTCCATGCCCAATGTGAGGAATTGCACGGAGAGCAGTGTATAGGCCGCATCATCGGCATCGGCGAAACGGTCCACCACCAGTCCTGGCATTCCATCCGCTTCACCGAACACAACACGGCAACTACCGCTGTAACCCATTCGCTCGCGGAATTTCCATGCACGTTCGATCCGCGATCGTATGAGCCCTTTGTTCACCCGCTCATCAGGATCGGCAGTGAGCAGCCGTACCAGGATCTTCGAATGTGGATTGATATATCCCTGCCCCAGTGGCCGTTTCCGCTCATCGAGCACCTGCACCACATCTCCCGGCTGCGCTTCTCCTTCCTGCCTGATCACTTGCGTGGAAAAGATCCACGGATGTCCGTTGCGTATGCGATCGTGCGTGTCCCTGATGATGATGCGAGCCTGGGGCATGGGCGGAAAGATAGACCGTATGTGCGAGCGCCTGCCGTGGCCGATCGAAGAAGATCGGCAATGGCAATGGGCTACCCGCTATACTCTTCACTCGGCAAGCAAGAAGGTCCGCTTCGCGACCCTCTCCTTCCGAAGAGGGCTGCGATGAGGCCTCGCTGCGAGGCGCCGGTCCCATCCCTGGCGTTGGCGACCATCGAGAGTGATAGGACCTTGCGAAAATGTTCGCTACTCCCTCAAGAAATCCAGCATCGAGAGATCCACGAGATGAACATCAGAGAAGTAATGATGCAGGATCTCCGTATAAGTGCGTCCGGTACGCGCCATGCGCATGGAAC
>JAEZAU010000214.1 GCA_023430325.1 Bacteroidota bacterium
GACCATGCGCTCGTGCTTCATGAAAAGGAACGAGCGGTGATACCGATCGGGAATGCGTTGTTCGCCCGCACCTGGTTCGTGCCGTGGCAGCCTACCTGCGAGAACATGCTGCAGGACATTGTGCGCAGGATCCAACCGCACCTGCCGGAACATGTGCGGCTGGCGTATGCGCGACTTCAGGAGACGGCAACGAGTTGGGCGGAATGGGAGGTTTGATCGGATCCGCTCGTACTCATTTCCAGAAAGCATCCTCCTCCACGATGTTCTCGTGCATTTCAGCTATCGATCCATGCACCTCATCTATCCTGACCAGTTCCTTCTCGGTGGCGAACTTCTGGACCTCCTGGAAGAGCACACGCTCCTCGAATCGGATGTGCCGATCGAGCGATCTCTCCAATTCCGCGAGCGATCGTTCATCATGATCGCCACGAAGGAAATCCCTGGTCAATTCGGCGTGTTCAGCTAGAGCTTGGACCACCATCGGGTGATGACTACCTAGTACAGGGAATACTGCTTCCTCCTCGATCGCAAAATGAGGAAGGAGGTGTTCATGATAGAACCGTGAACAATACTCCTGCATGCGCCGGGGCCCCACCCCTTTGGTGAGGCCCTGACGCAACTTCCAGCACAACAACAACCCGTCATGATGTTCCCGGCTCACAGGCCGCAGCAGTGGATGTCTTTCAAGCGGTGGCATGGCGCAATTTCTCTTCGAATTCGATCGCCCGTGGGAACAGGATGTTGTTCTCCAGATGAATGTGCATGTGCAGGTCCTGTTCGAATTCACGCAGCATGTTCATCGCAGTACTGTAAGTGGCACAGCCATCGGGCGGGTTCTGGTAGCCATTGCTCAGCTTCTCGATCCGGCGGAAACGTTCGCCTTCAGCATCGTGGTCCTCCTTCATCATTTCCACCGGGTTGTTCACCGAGCCGAACTGGGCCACGGGAAGGGGCGATCCTTCAGTCCTTGCTTTTTCCATGCGTCGGATGAATGGGAATAGGATCAATTCCTCCTTTTTCATGTGAACGGCCATGGCTTCGCTGCATTCCTCGAACTCATTGAAGATCTCGAACAGTTCCGGATGCCGGTCACCATGCACTTTGCATAGTTTGTTCAGATAGATCTTCAATACGGCGCTTTGGGCTTCCACATACCGGTGATGCACCTGTTCGATGTGCTCTGTAAGCTTCGTCATCGTCCAGTTCTTGTACTCTTCACCCACGTTCGCATCTCGTGAGAGTACTTCCATGATCTCGCGTGTGAGTTCGGCGGGATCGAGGTCGTGTTTGCGGCATACTTCTTCAACCGTGCGGCCGCCTTTGCAGCAGAAATCGATGCCATGTGCAGTGAGCACCGAGGCGGCGCGGAAATCATCCGCCACGATGGAGCCTATCGTCTTGTCGTTCGTGATCTTCATTGTTCCTTCAGGTTTGTACTCGTGCGAGTGTTTGTTCAGTTCTCAAAAGACCGATGCCGAAAACGGCGATCGAGATCACCTTCGCTATTTCGAAGGCGACATAGATGAAGTGCATATTGGAAGGTCCCGCTCCTTGTCCGTGGATCACCTGCAATGCGCGCTCATCGAGCACAGGCAGCAACCAGAAAGTCTGCAGCACCAACAGCGCAACAGGTATCCCGATCGATATGAAGTGACGTGTGATCCGCTTTTCCCGGAGCACATCCGCGAGAATGCTTACAGCCAGCACCCATTCCACTTTGTTCAAAGCCTGGAACACCACGCGGCCGATCCCAAGTCCGATCGGAAGGGTGACACCATGGGCCTTGAATTTCAGCCAGGCTTCCATGAAGCTGATCGCGCATACGAAGCCCACCCAGGTGAAGGCGCAGATGAGTGCGATCGGGTGGGCTACGCGGATCATTGGATGAAACGTTCAGGATGTTCACGCAGGAAGGTGATACGGCCCATGAACATCTCGGCCATGCGTTCGGCGTTCATGTGAGCGAGATCCGCCACCGGCCCGCTGAAGTACCGATCCACCGTTCCATGGAAAAGTTCCAACCACCGATCAAAATGTGCCTGTTGCACGGGAAGCTGTGCGTGCGGCCGGAATGGAGCGCCGGAGTATGAAGCCTCGTTGATCAGGATGGTTCCCCAGAACTTGTACATCTTCTCCAGATGTTGGGGCCAGCGATCGCCGATGACACCATTGAAGATCCCGCCGAGCATTCCATCCACACGCACTTGGGCATAGAAGCCGTCCACCAATGTGCGGATATCCTCTTGGGTGCTGATGTCTTTTCGATCGTTCATTGTTCTGCGGACAAATTTGTCCGGCATAGGTGCGTTGCGTGTTGATGGATGTCGATCACTATCGCTCAGCGTTTCAGGTAAGTGAGACCTTCCCTCAGGCCAAGTGAAAGACCATGGATATCGGTTGTCTCCAGCATGCGCCGCAGATCGTCCCTCACTTTTTGGAATTGATCATGCAGGGGACATGGTTTGCGATCATTGCACGTGGTTAGGCCCATGCCGCAGCCACGATAGACACTGTCGCCATCTATGGCTTCAACGATATCGGCGAGCTTGATGCGCATGGCCTTGGATGCAGGCAGATCAAAACCGCCGGTGGGCCCTTTCACCGATCCGAGTATGCCGGCATGCACCAGTTGTTGCAGTACTTTGGCCGTAAATGCCTTGGGTGAGCCGGTGCGATCAGCGATCTCCTGCAGGCCCATCCGCACGCCGCGATCACTCTCCATCGCAATGAGCGTGGTGGCGCGGATGGCATACTGGCAGGCCTTGGAGAACATCGGTGCGAAGGTAGTCGATCTTTTCTAATTACGGACAAATTTGTCCTTTATTATTATCGAAAGAAGCCCATCGATCGATGGGCTTCGAAAGGTCACATGTGTTTGGCAAGCCATTTATGGAACTCCAGCTTCAGTTCCGCGTAGATCTTCTCGAAAGTCACGAACCGATCGCGCAGTTCAGTGTGATCGGTGAAGTAACGGTGATCGATGGCCACGGGATGCTCCTTTGATTCCTTCTCCAGGAAATTCTCATGCACCTTGATGTCATGCCGCAGTTCATCGATCACTTCCTTTTCGCGGATGAACTGGTTCTGGAAATGCTCGAGTTCGGCCAGTACATCCTGTTTGTTGTTCCGGCGCACGATCTCTTCCAGCCTCCGTTCCAGGATCGCGATCTCCTCCTTGTAGAAACGAAGCGAGTTGATCCATTCCATATGATCGAAATGGAGATCGGCGATGTATTTCTGTGCCTTGGGTGCTGTGATGGTGCTCATTGGAGTATGGTCTTGATGCTCCAAAGGAAGATCCTTTAACACGGACCTTACATGATGATCATCAGCTAAGGAACTGATCATTGTCGATCCAGTGATCTTCCGGTCACAGCGCCAGCAGCGTGAGGGACATTCGCGGAAAACCCGCAAGCGAGGCTTTCCCGAGTGCGGACTTGCAGCATTGGCCCGGCACCTGCCCGGCCGCAAGCCGGGCAGGTGACACGCCCAAAGAACGATCAAGCTCGTCCATTGCGGATCTTCGCGTACCAAGATGCGTCCATTCGGCCTCCTGATCGCACTGTTGCTCGCGGCCTTCACACAGGCGCAGTTGCTGGACAGTATCCGCATTTTCATGCAAGAGGAGCGGCAGTTGGTGGCCAGGCTTGATATGCGCAATTCTTTCGTGCGTAACCGCAACGTGAGCATTTTTGGTGTGAAGGCCGGCTTTGAGCATGCGGGTCGTTTTCAGTACGGCATCGGGTACAGCATGTTGCTCACTCCCGTCACGCGCACACGCCCGCTTGAAGGTCTCGGCCTTGTGGAAACACGGCTGCGCATGGGCTACGTGAGCGCGTATGTGGACTATGCATTTTATCAACGGGGCCGCTGGGAGATCCGTTTGCCCGTACAGATCGGTGTAGGCCGCGGATCGGTCAGTTATCAGGTCGGATCGGGTGAGCGGCGGATCCTGGAACGCTCCACGCTCATTTTCTACGAGCCGGCAATGACCGTTCAATATCGCCTCATACGCTACCTGGGCGTTGGCGGCGGCTGGGGTTTCCGCCTGGCGATACACACCTCCAGCGATCTGGGCGAGAACCTTACTGCACCGATCTACACGTTGGGCCTGCGCGTGTTCTTTGGCGAGATCTGGCGGGAGGTGAAATGAATATTTTGGGCGTGCCGCCACCGCAAAAGCCGGTGGCGTCGGGCTGTGCGTTCCAAGTCCTCCGGCGCTGCGCACCGTCCGGGCTTTCCACTTCCATCCCTCACGCACATCACGTGCAGATCCTACCTTTGGCGCAAGATCCATGGCGGCGAACTTCGATCCACGGCAGGAGCAGCGATCAGCGTCGGACAAAGAGCTGGAACAAGTGCTGCGTCCGCGGCGCTTTGAGGAGTTCGCTGGGCAGAAAGCCGTAACCGACAACCTGAAGGTCTTTGTGCAGGCCGCGAAGCAACGAGGCGAGGCCTTGGATCATGTATTACTGCACGGACCGCCGGGCTTGGGGAAGACCACGCTCGCCAACATCATCGCCGCAGAGATGAACGTGGGCATCCGCATAACCAGTGGACCAGTGCTCGATAAACCCGCCGATCTCGCGGGGTTGCTCACCAACCTGGAATCGCACGATGTGCTCTTTATCGATGAGATCCATCGGTTGTCGCCGATCATCGAGGAGTATCTGTACAGCGCCATGGAAGATTACCGCATCGACCTGGTGATCGACGCTGGTCCAAATGCGCGTACGGTACAGATCCAGTTGAATCCGTTCACGCTCGTCGGTGCCACCACCCGAAGTGGATTGCTCACGGCGCCATTGCGCGCGCGTTTCGGCATCAACAGTCGGCTCGATTATTACGACGCGCAAACGTTGCAGGGCATCATCAAACGCAGCTCTGGTCTGCTGAACGTTCCGATCGATGATGAGGCCGCTTCAGAGATCGCACGAAGAAGTCGTGGAACGCCAAGGATCGCCAATGCCTTGCTGCGACGTGTGCGTGACTTTGCACAGATCCAAGGCGATGGAACGATCAAGCTTCCGATCGCGCAACATGCGTTGAAAGCACTTAACGTGGATGCGCATGGCCTGGATGAAATGGACAACCGGATCCTCGGTGCCATCATCGATAAGTTCAGCGGAGGGCCTGTCGGATTGAACACTGTGGCCACAGCAGTGGGCGAGGAGGCCGGCACGATCGAAGAGGTCTATGAGCCTTTCCTGATCATGGAAGGTTATCTGCAGCGCACACCGCGCGGGCGACAGGCAACTGAAAAGGCGTACAGACATCTGGGGCGTGTGCCGAGCGTGAAGCCGGGAAGTTTGTTCGAGTAAATGCAGAAGCTCATCATCCGCAACATGGTCTGTGCGCGCTGCATTGCCGCAGTACAGCGTGTCTTGATCGACCACGATGTTCCGGTGAAGAACATCGAGCTGGGTGAGATCGAACTTTTGGAGGATCTGCCGCAGGAAAAGATCGATGCGATACGCGAACCATTGCAAAAACAAGGCTTCGAACTCGTCGATGACCGCGAAGCAGCGATGATCGCGAAGATCAAAAGCGCGATCGTCCAGCTGGTGCATCACAACGGCGAGAGCGAAAAAGTGAAACTGACCGATCACATCAGTTCAGTGCTTCACAAGGAATATTCATCATTGGCCGCGTTGTTCAGCGAAGTGGAAGGAATCACCATCGAGCACTACTTCCTCCTGCAACGCCTCGAACGGGTTAAGGAGCTGATCAAGTACGGCGAACTCACCATGAGCGAGATCGCGTTCCAAACGGGCTTCAGCAGCGTGGCACATTTGAGTGCGCAATTCAAGAAGCTGACCGGAATGACACCCACGGCTTTCAAGGACATGGGGGCGGGAAGGAAGCCGTTGGACCAGGTGGGGATGTGAGAGTTGCTTGTTAACCAGCATGACGCAGGACATGGTGCGGAAGCTGGCGACGCATTGAGACGCCGTTGGTGAGCACACTTGTTGCTATGATCGATCGTATCCCCTGGGAGCCGCCCCCCGCACCACCTAACTTGGCAACATGGATGATCTGTTCCGCATGTTCCGTGTGGATGCCGCAGAAGCGCAACGAATCGCCGCTGCGCCCGATGAGCCGCACCAGCATGATTTCGAGGAGCTGATCATAGGCATCGAAGGCCAGCTCGAGCATTTCATCGATTTCCGCACATCCACCATCGCAGCGCCATTCGTAAGCTTCGTCACCAAAGGCAAGGTGCACCGGGTAAAGCCCGGCTTGAAGGATGGCCGGTGTGATATGTGGGTGTTGCGTTTCCGCAGCGAATTCATCCCCGAGACCACCTTCCAACTCTATGCATTCTTCCACGCCAATGCCGATATCGCGTTGCCGGATGCGTTCTGTTTCAACCGGCTGTTGACCGTTTGCGAATTGATCGCCGGTGAGATGAAACAAGCCGAGCCTGATCTGGCCGTCGTACGTCAATTGCTCAGCGCCTTGTTCACGTTGATCCGCAGTGAACACCGGCGCCAGCATCCGGAGATCGAAACACCTGCGGCCACACAGAGCGAGACCTTCCGCAACTTTCTGCAGATCCTCGAAGAGAATTTCCGCCAGCCGCACGATGTGGACTTCTACGCATCGCAACTCTTCATGAGCCCGCGCAACCTGAACCTGATCACGCAACACATCCTGCAACAGAGCGTGAGCCGCATCATCGAAACACGCAAGCTCATCGAGGCGAAGAACCTGTTGATCAAGACCGATAAGCCCGTGAGCGAGATCGGCTTCGAGCTGGGCTATAACGAGAAGGCCTATTTCACCCG
>JAEZAU010000067.1 GCA_023430325.1 Bacteroidota bacterium
TCGATGCTCCGATGATCGTAATGCATAACCGCCTGTTGGAACTGCCAGCAAATGTAGCGGAGCGCCAACCGATGAAGCCGTTAGATTTGGCGCGGAAGCTTCGATCGAGATGGGAATGGACAGGCACTACAGGGCACGTACGCGCACTTCCAGCGTAAGCACCGTGATCGGGATAGCGCTGGTGCTATTCATGCTGGGCGTGCTCGGATTCCTGGTGTTGAACGCGAAGGCGCTGGAACAGTACTTCCGTGAGAACGTGCGTGTGGAGCTCTTCCTTAAACGTGATCTGAAGGAAGTGGACGTGATGCATTTCCGGAAGGAACTGGACACCGAACCGTTCACTCATGAGACGAAATATGTCACTTCCGAAGAGGCCGCTGAACAACTAAAGAAGGATCTGGGCGAAGATTTCCTGGGCATCCTGGGAAGCAATCCGTTGTTGCCTTCGGTGGAATTGCTCCTGGATGCGAAGTATGCGCAGCCTGACAGCATGGATTGGATAGTAGAGCATTTGAAGTCTGACCAGCGCGTACAGGAAGTCGCATACAATGCTGCCGTGGTGGAGAATATCGATGCGAACATGGGCAGGCTCGGTCTGCTGGTGCTCGGCTTCACGGTGCTGCTCCTGATCATTGCCGTGGCGCTGATCAATAATACGATCAGACTTTCCATCTATAGCCGGCGATTCCTTATCCGCACCATGCATCTTGTGGGGGCCACCTCATGGTTCATCAAAAGGCCCTTCCTCGGTCAGAGCGTCTGGCATGGAATGATCGGTGCGTTGCTGGCCGTGGGACTTTTGGTGGGCGGCCTTTATCTGTTGCGTACGTACATGCCAGATATGCTTGCTTTCACCGACCTGGTGGACCTGGCGATCCTTTTCGGAGCGGTGGTGCTTCTGGGCCTGTTGATCTCGTCCATTTCCACATGGTTCTCCGTAGGCCGCTACCTTCGCATGAATTCCGAAGAACTCCACTGGAGCTAACAACATGGCCAGACCTTCCAAAGAGCAGCAGATAGCCGGTAACGACATGGCCTTCACTGCGCTCAATTACAAGCTATTATTGATCGGTATCGGCGTCATCATCCTGGGCTTCATCCTTATGAGCGGTGGTGGCAGTGGAGATCCGAACGTTTTCAAGGCCGAAGAGATCTTCAGTGAAAGGCGCATCACTGTTGCTCCGATCATCACCCTGGTCGGATACATTTTCGTGGTCTACGCCATCATGAAACGTCCGGCGCGCGACGATCGCCAAGCATGACCTGGCTTGAAGCGGTGATCCTCGCGATCATCGAAGGCCTTACTGAATTTCTGCCTGTATCCAGCACGGGGCACATGATCATCGGCAGCACGATCATGGGGATCGCGCAGGATGATTTCGTGAAGCTGTTCACTGTGGCGATCCAGTTCGGTGCCATCCTTTCCGTGGTCGCGTTGTATGTCCGGCGTTTCTTTCAAGGAATGGACCTTTATTACAAGCTCTTCATCGCAGTGATCCCCGCCATTCTGGCCGGTGTGCTGCTGAAGGATCTTATCGATGCGTTGCTGGAGAACGTGCTCGTGGTGGGCATCATGCTTTTTCTTGGAGGCATCGTATTCCTGTTCATCGATCGGTGGACACCTGGGGGCACTTCCAATGCACCCACCAAGGTCACTTACCGGCAGGCTGTGACCATCGGTGTATTCCAATGTCTGGCGATAATTCCCGGCGTGTCCCGGAGTGCGGCAACGATCATTGGTGGAATGACACAAGGACTCACGCGCGTGCAGGCCGCAGAATTCAGTTTCTTCCTTGCCGTACCCACCATGCTGGGTGCCACCATGAAATCGATCTACGATTATGTGAAGCTGGGCGGCCAGATCACCACCCATCACCTTGAGGTCTTTGCGATCGGCAACATCGTGGCGTTCATTGTAGCGATCATCGCCATCAAGTCGTTCATCAGTTTCCTTAGTAAGCATGGGTTCAAGGCCTTTGGTTGGTACCGGATCGCAGTGGGTGGGGCCATCATCCTGCTCTATATGCTGAACGTGCCCATGCAGATGTTCTGATGGCGGCCGGCGAAAAGAAGTTGGATCACGTCTTCACGCCAGATACGGGTGGTCTGATCCTGGTGGATAAACCACTTCGCTGGACAAGTTTCGATGTGGTGAACAAGATCCGTGGTGCCATGAGGAGCGTGGTGCAACGGAAGAATTTCAAGGTCGGCCACGCCGGAACGCTCGATCCATTGGCCACAGGTCTGTTGATCCTTGCTTATGGACCTTTCACCAAGAAACTGCCGCACATCACCGGGGAAAGGAAGATCTATACAGGTACCATGACGTTGGGCTCCATTACGCCCAGCTACGATCTGGAGACCGTGCCTGAGCCATCAGGCGACCCCGATGGCATTACCGACCGGCAGATCGAAGAAGCTTTCAGCCGCTTCACCGGTGAAGTGATGCAGCATCCACCGCTCTACTCGGCCAAGAGACATGAAGGCGAACGAGGCTATTTCCTGGCGCGCGAAGGATCACAGGTGCAAATGCCGGCCGTAAAGGTGACCATCGACAAGCTCCAATTGATCGATCGCCAGGGACCGGACGTTCATTTTGAAGTTCATGTGAGCAAGGGCACCTATATACGATCGCTGGCACATGACATTGGCCGGATGCTGGGTTGCGGGGCACATTTGAGTTCGTTGCGGCGTACTTCCATCGGTGAGTATCACGTGCAGGACGCGCTTCCCCCGCTTGATTGGGCGCAACATATTGCACCGCTGCGGGGCAGGGCAAATTCCGGCGAGGTCACCGATCGTTGAGAAGGATAGTGACGAGCGTCATTGTAAAATACTGATGTCCAGAACCTTTCCTTATGGGCTCTTTATGACATTATCTTCGGCCCCCCAAACACCACCGTAGAGGGCCCGTAAGCCCGGCATTCACCATGAAGCTCAATGCATTCAAATTCAATCTTCCCAAGGAACAGATCGCGCTTTATCCTACCAAGGATAGGGATGGCAGCCGCCTGATGGTGCTGCATCGCAAGGATGGGAAGATCGAACACAAGAAGTTCCGCGACATTCTTGACTATTACGACGAGGGCGACGTCTTCGTGCTGAACAATACCCGCGTTTTCCCCGCGCGCATGTGGGGCAACAAGGAGAAGACCGGTGCCAAGATCGAGGTCTTCATGTTGCGCGAGCTCAATCGTGACAGCCTGCTATGGGATGTGATCGTCGATCCGGCACGCAAGATCCGCATTGGCAACAAGCTCTATTTCGGCAAGGATGATGAGTTGGTGGCCGAGGTCATCGACAACACCACCAGCCGTGGCCGCACGCTCAGGTTCCTTTTCGATGGAACGTACGATGAGTTCAAGCGCACGATCACCGAAATGGGTGAAACACCGCTGCCGCGTTACATCAAGCGGGAGACCGAACCGAGCGATGCCGAGCGGTACCAGACCATCTTTGCCAAGCATGAAGGTGCTGTGGCTGCACCCACCGCAGGCCTGCACTTCAGCCGTGAACTGATGAAGCGTATGGAGTTGAAGGGCATCAACTTCGCAGAGATCACCCTGCACATCGGTCTCGGTACTTTCAGGCCGGTGGAAGTGGAAGATCTGACGAAACACAAGACCGACAGTGAGCAGATGATCATCACCCGGGAAGCGTGTGAGATCGTGAACAAGGCGAAGGATAAACGCAAGCGCGTTTGTGCCGTTGGCACCACCACCATGCGAGCCATGGAAAGCAGTGTGAGTACCGATAATCACATCAAGCCGATGAACGGATGGACGAGCAAGTTCATCTTCCCGCCGTATGATTTCAGTATCGCCGATAGCATGATCACCAATTTCCACATGCCCGAGAGCACCCTGTTGATGCAGGTAACGGCATTCGGCGGTTATGATCATGTAATGGAGGCTTACAAGGTCGCGATCAAGGAGAAGTATCGTTTCTTCAGCTATGGCGACGCCATGTTGATCGTCTAGGTCACCTTGCCATCAATAACGGAGCGCGGATCTTGGTGTCCGCGTTCTGCTTTTACGTCATCTTTGGGTTCTTGGAGCGTGCAACGATCATCGTGGCCGGTGGAAGCGGCAGGCGCATGGGCGCCGATGTGCCCAAGCAATTCATGCTGTTGAAGGGAAAGCCGGTGCTTTTCCACACATTGAAAGCGTTCCATGCGTTCGATCCGCAGATGATGATCGTTCTCGTGCTGCCGATCGAACATCATCGGACATGGATGGATCTTTGCGCGGAGCATCGGATCGATATTCAACATGGCATTGTTGCCGGAGGACAAGAGCGCTGGCACAGCGTGAAGGCCGGTCTCGATCGGATCACTTTTCCAGATGGGATCGTTGCCGTGCACGATGGTGTGCGTCCATTGATCTCGGTAGATCTTATCTCACGCTGTTCCGATCATGCGGAAAGAACAGGATCGGCAATACCGGTAACACCGATCAGCTCAAGTGTCCGCAAGATCACCGATGCGGGGAGTGAGGCCGTCGATCGAACGAAGCTCAGATCGGTGCAGACACCGCAATGCTTCCGGATCGCTCTTTTACGCCGCGCATTTGAAATGCCGTTCGATCCAACCTTCACCGATGAAGCCACCATGATCGAGCGGTTGGGAGAGAATGTATCATTGGTGGAAGGGGAGGAGCGCAACATCAAGATCACCACACCCACGGATCTGAAGGTCGCTGAGGTCCTGTTATAGCGATAGCGGCCACCCATACTGCCTTCCGTACCTTTGTATTTCCTCAATGTCCACGCCGCTTCCAGATATCCGCAACCTCGATCGAGAGGCTCTTTCAGCTCTTGTTCAAGAGTTGGGAGAGAGACCTTATCGAACCAAGCAGATATGGGAATGGCTCTGGAAGAAGAAGGCGCGCACGCTGGAGGAAATGACCGATCTGCCAAAGGCATTTCGTATTCAACTCGCGCAACGCGTCATTCTGCGGCCACTGCAGCTCGCTGAAGAGCAGCGAAGCCAGGATGGCACGGTGAAATGCGCCTTCAGGACGTGGGATGGTCATGTGGTGGAAGGCGTGCTGATCCCCACGCCGACAAGGCTTACAGCTTGCATCAGCAGCCAGATCGGTTGCAGCCTTACGTGCAGTTTTTGCGCCACCGGAAAGCTTAAACGCATACGGAACCTGGATGCCGGTGAGATCTTCGATCAGGTGGTGATGATCGATGCGCTGGCACATAAGTATTACAAGGAAGGTCTCACCAACATCGTTTACATGGGCATGGGTGAGCCGTTGCTGAACTATGCCAGCACGTTGAGCAGCGCAGAGCGCATCACCGCTGAGGATGGTCTTGGTATGAGTGCGAAACGGATCACCGTAAGCACTGCAGGTATCGCCAAGATGATCCGCAAACTGGCCGATGATGGCGCCAAATTCAATCTGGCCTTGAGCCTTCACGCAGCGAATGACGCGAAGCGGGATCGCATCATGCCGATCAATGAGCAGAATTCACTTACGGAGCTGAAGGAAGCGCTTCGCTACTACACACGCACCACGGGAAAGCCGGTCACTTTCGAATATATACTGTTGCGCAATTTCAATGATTCGCTTGCCGATGCCCAGGAGCTGGTGAAATATGCCAGCGATGTTCACGCGAAAGTGAACCTGATCGAGTACAACCCGATCGATGATGCAGGCTTCGGACGAAGCGATGCAAATGTCGCGGAAGCCTTCCAGCAGCATCTGGAAAAAAAGGGCATCGTCGCCAGGATACGTCGCAGCCGTGGCCGGGATATAGATGCCGCGTGCGGGCAGCTTGCCAACAAGAACGAGCCTGCTTTGAAGGATGGTGAACGAGTGCTGAAAAAGGCCTAGAAGACATCTCCAAAATACTTTTGGTAAGCGAGCGCGATGGATCTTTCGCTCAGACTAGGCGTGAAAGCCGCGCATAGCGGGGCTCTCTGTAAGGACTTTCACAACGAAGTATGAGCGAAAGAGACCCGTGCGTAGCCCGAAGGGTATTTTGAGATGTCTTCTAGAATCCTATCCCGACCTTCGCGCCAAGGAACACGGCGGGTATCCGGTCCTTTCGCTCCTCTACATCATATGTATAGGTGGCAGGCTGTTGTGTCAGATCGATCCGTTCCTGCACCACCATCATGTGGCGGTCGCGAAAGGCAATTCCGCCATAAAAGTCGAAAAGCCAGTTGCTGGAATAGCTGAGCATCTGGTACCCGAAAAGCATGCGGATATCATTATAGGTACGCACATCATGCAGGCGCGCGTCTTCGATGAACGTGCCGTCCGGTTGGCGTACGAGGATGGCTTTTTCATACCGCAGATGTCCGAAGGATGGTTGAACGTACCAGCCTTGCGGCTCAAGGTCCTCGGTGAAATACCACCGCAAGCCGCCCTGGTAACTGATGTTCGGCACTATCTCCGTGCCCGCGCCGAAATCATCCGCATCATCGCCGGCGAAGCTCATCGCCAGATAATTCCGCAAGGTCACGCCCACGGCCAGTTCTACGCTCAGCTTATAGGTCAACGCTCTTTCATAATAGAGCGGCACCTCGCCACGGAAGAACAATAGCGGATTCGCCTTCACCACGTTCTTCACCACGTCCACCGTATCGAATTCCTGCGCCAGCCGGTCCTTGTAAAGGATGACACGCGGCTTGGTCTCCTGCGCGATCCCCCGAATTGTGAAAATGAGCAACAAAGTGAGGACAGGGAGACGGGCCCAGGTAAAGGGGATCATGCCCAACGAAGATATATCGGTGATCGCGGTCCGTACAACAATCCATCGGAGGAGCCTCAACAGCCCGATCCCGATATTTGGCCCTGCATGATGTCCATTGAAGAGATCCAGCGGCCGATCGCCGGGGAGATGAAGGCCTTTGAGCCGCACTTCCGTGAAGCGATGCGAAGCAGGGCAGCATTGCTGGACCGCATCATGCATTACATCGTGAAGCGCAAGGGTAAACAGATGCGCCCGATGTTCACCCTTCTCAGCGCACGCATGTTCGGGCCGGTCAATGAAAGTGCCTTCGTTGCGGCCTCATTGATCGAGCTGCTCCACACCGCCACTTTGGTGCATGATGACGTGATCGATGGAAGTCCGTTGCGGCGTGGATTCTTCAGCATCAACGCGCTTTGGAAGAACAAGATCGCCGTGCTCGTCGGAGATTATCTGCTGAGCCGAGGTTTGTTGCTCGCCATAGATAAGGGAGAATTCGAGCTCCTCAGGATCGTAAGCAACAGCGTGCGGGAGATGAGCGAAGGCGAGCTGCTGCAACTGGAAAAGTCCAGGGACCTGAATTTCAGTGAGGAGGTGTACTTTGACATCATCCGGAAAAAGACCGCAAGCCTGATCGCGGCATGTTGTGCCAGTGGGACCAATGCCGCACAGCGTTCCGCGAATGAGGTGGAACGCATGAGGCTTTTCGGTGAGTACACCGGCATAGCGTTCCAGATAAAGGACGATCTGTTCGATTATGGTAGTGGTGAGGAGACCGGTAAACCCAGCGGGCTGGACATCAAGGAAAAGAAGCTGACCCTTCCTTTGATCCATGCATTGCAGAACGTGTCAAAGGCCGATCGGCGCTGGATGGTGAACGTGGTGAAGAACCGGAACGATGATGGAAAGGCCGTGGCCCGCGTGGTCGCGATGGTGCGCGAGGCAGGCGGGATCTCGCACGCGAAGGAGCGCATGTACAACTATCGCGATCTGGCCTTGAAGGAACTTCACACATTTCCGCAGAACGAAGTACGCAATGCGCTGGAAGGCCTGGTGCATCTTACGGTGGAACGAAAGAAATGACGATGAAACACTTTCTTCTCCCGCTTTTCTTCTCCCTGGCCGCGGCATGCGATCAAGACCCCGGAACAGTGAAGGTGCCGGATCCGGCATCGCCTGTTAAGGACACTCTTACTTCGGAAGGGATCCATGAGATCAGGGATAAGAGCGGCAACGTGATCATGCGTGGGGAAATGGTGGAAGGAGTCCGTGAAGGTGGCTGGGAATCGTATTTCCCCGATGGAACGCTGCGCAGCCGTGGTACGTTCATCAATGGGATACAACAGGGACCTACCACGGTGCATCACCCCAACGGCGCCATATTCTATACAGGCTGGTACAAGGATGGCGTGCCGGTGAACGATTGGTCGTTCTACAATGAAGAAGGCGAACAGGTGAAGATCGTGCGGTACAGCAAGGAGGGGGTCTTGTTGGAACAGATCGAACTCGATCAGAAGGCTCTTCCAGGAAAGACCACCAATTGAATGAAGTCCACTTCCAGCTGATCGGTACGGGTCGACATTCCATTTGCACGCAGTGCATCACCGATCACATATCTGAGTTGTGTACGAAGCAGGAATGACTGCAGCCGATCGGGACGGATATCCCACCCTGCCAGGATCCCCGGCCTGATGATCGCTTTTGCGGCCGAGTGGACATTCTTCTCACTATCGGTGTAGTCGATGAGCAGTTCTTCATGGGAGATGCAAGATCCCACGAAGGGAACGAACCCATGGAGGTCGGCGAAGAAATGATAAGCCTCCAACGAGAGCGATCGCCGCTGGAATTCCTGTTCATGACCGAAGGCGTTCAACTGATCAACGATCTGCCGATACGAGAGCGAGAGCTGCATATCAGGCCGATGGATGTAGTACCCGATGCTTCCATGAACGTACGGCCTGCTGATCCGATGGCCATCCATAAAAGGGGTCGTTCCGTGCATCGAGCGGGATCGGTGCAGAAAGAAAGCTGTACCTGCACCGATCGCAATGGTGAGACCGTTCAACCCATCCGTTGACACGAGCGTGTCGATCAAGGCCTGAGTTCTTCCGTTCGAAAAATTCCTTTCAGCACTGAGCGTCGTATCGAACATGAACTTCAAGCCGATCGAAAAGCTCCATGGAGGTAGAGTGACGTTCTTGGACGCATCGATCGAAGTCCAATACGCATCATGACGTGGGATGACGTATCGAACACTAGCATCGATCAATGACCGGCCTTTAACGTAGGTGAACCCGGCGAGCAAGGGTATGCGCATCCGTTCCATCACCACCCCATCGCCGATCCGCGTATTGAAGACCGCCCAGGATCCGCCAGCGTATGGTCTTATTCGTTCATCGCGGATCCGCCATGGATAGCCCTTGAAGATCGTTTCCACACCTTCGGTCACTTCAGCGGCGGAAGAGTGCATCAATGGGATCGCGAGCACGAAGTCCGCATGCCCCCAGAAATGCGTGCCGCCGATCAACACGCGCGCACTGTTGCTTGAATTGAATTCCTGGTTTCCGATCGCACCAGCGGATGGCATCACATGCAGATCAGCACCCAAATTCATCTGGGCAAAACGATGGCGCGTATTCCCACCATCCACATAAGGCTGCCCGATCGAGATCAACGGGAGCAACAGGGCAGCGGCGGTGACCACCTTGCCGGGAGATCGGCGGCGACCCGAGACTTTCCTGCTCCACCAGAGGATATATGGCACCAGTACTGATGGTGGCAACGCCCAGGGGATCCAGTACGGCCCTATGCCATCCCAATTCACCACCAGAAATGCGGTGAGCGTGCTGATGTAGCTGCCTACCATCATGCCGATGTGGCGCACGAGCCAAGTGTTGGGCGGAAGCTTTGCACCCTTTCGCACTTTGAAGAACAGGATGATCTCCCGGACCACGAGCGTGGCGCTCAAGATGCCTAGACCGAAGAGGATCGCATTACCTAGAAGCAGCATGGCCAACGTGTTGATCGAACCGAGAGCGAGGATCGCTCTGTCGATCGGATCGAAGACCACTGCCTTCTGCGCCGCCGATCGCTGCCCGTTCCAGGTCAGGTAGAACGTGAAGACACCCAGGCAGAAGAAGAAAGCGCTTCCGATGGGAACCGACAGCACCAATGCCGATAATGCCACCGCATACATCGACCAGGCGAAAAGACCGCCGGCCTTGCGATGACGCTCACCGCCTTTGCGAGCGATCATATTGAACAGGCCGGTAAGCAGTGCGACGCTTCCACCGATGATGTGGATGATGAGTGCAACAGTCTTGAGGGTTTCCATGGCGATCGTTATTTCGATCGCGAACCAACACCGATCAATGGTCGATGTCCAGGGTAAAGGGGTGATCCTCAGCCTTTGGGCGGAAAGGGGACCGATCGGGGCGAATGGGAATATCCCGTGGGACGAACGGCAAGGCGCTCCCGCATCTGAGAAGTAAGCGAGCGTGACACGGGTACCTCCTGTCCATCCGGCATATGCAGCTTCAGGCCCTGCGCATTCCCGCTCACCCGCTCCACATGATCAAGGTTCACCAGATGGCTTTTGTGACACCGGAAGAAGTTGCTCCGATCTTTCAATTGCTCCTCGAAGGAGCGCAGCGATCCACGCAGTACCGCTCGTACCGATCCAATTCGGTGGACCTCCACATAATTGTCCGACGCTTTGAGGAATAGGAGTTCATTTGCCAGAAGTTCGAGTCGATCACCCTGGTTCTCACCGGTGAGAATGATCGTTCCTTCAGCGGCGCTCTTTCTATCCTCCTGCAGTACATGTATTTCGCGGTTGATCGTATCGGACTCTTTCGCGAAATGCGTCTTCCTACGTTGAAAGCCGACAAGCACGATCGCTGTAACTGGAAATATTCCGATCAGCAATGTGTATAGGGTGAAGAACAGGATGTTCGTGAGCGTGAACGCCGCAAAACCCACCCATGCCGAATAGAACGCGTTCAACACGCCGATGAGCAGAATGTTCAATGTGGAAACGGCCAGTTCCTTCCCCAACGTCCACTTATCGGCGACCACGTTCATTCCGCTCAGCACCAGGTCGATCGTAGCCATTGCCAGGAATGTGACGAGCCCGTAGCCCAGTGCCAGGCGCCAGACACCATCCAGGGTCGAAAGGCCGAATGGCTGAAAGATCCCAAGGAAAAGTGCAATGAACAGTCCTACGAACAAGGCTCGCTTCAACCGGCGGAGCAACGATCGATCGAAGGGGTGCGGTTGGTTGAAAAAGCCTGCGGACATTGCGATCGGCCGAAGGTAAATGGTCGCTTGCTGGAATTCTGTTATCAACGATCTTCCCAGACTTTTCCGATCATTATCAACCTGCACATCCACCTCGGATGCTCAAGCTAATTTCACGGCCATTCCATGATCGCCCCGCACGCCATACAACAAGTGAAGGAAGCCGTTCGCGTTGATGAAGTGATCGGTGAGTTCGTGGCATTGAAACGCAAAGGTCCAAGGTTCCTCGGGCTTTGTCCATTTCACAATGAGAAGACGCCATCCTTCAACGTGAATCCAACGTTGGGCATCTTCAAGTGTTTTGGCTGTGGAGAGAGCGGTGACAGCATCGGCTTCCTGATGAAGCATGAGCATTTGAGCTATTTGGAAGCCATCCGCTGGCTTGCCAAACGCTACAACATCGATCTGCCCGAAGAGGAACAGACCCCGGAGCAACAGCTTGAACAGAATGAGCGTGAGAGTCTCGCGGTGGTGCAGACCTGGGCACAAAAATGGAGCAGCGAACAACTTTGGGCGTCCGAGGAGGGAAAGCGGATCGGCCTGAGCTATTTCCATGAACGGGGCTTCAGCGATGCCACCATACGTGAGTTCGGCCTGGGTTATGTGCCCGAAAAAGGAAATGCCTTCGCCACGGCCGCGCTCGCCAATGGATTCAATGCCGATATGCTCGAAAAGGCCGGATGGATCAAGCGGCGTGAGGATGGCACCCCATGGGATTTTTTTCAAGGGCGTGTCACCTTTCCTGTGCATGGCCTAAGTGGCCAGGTGATCGCATTCGGGGCCCGCACGCTGAAGAGCGATAAGAAGCTGCCGAAGTATTTCAATTCCCCGGAAAGTCTGCTTTATATCAAGAGCAAGTCGCTTTATGGGATCTATCAGGCGAAGAAGGCGATCGTAGAGCAGGGGCTTTGCTACCTGGTGGAAGGCTACACCGACGTCATCAGTTTACATCAAGCTGGGATCATGAACGTGGTGGCCAGCAGCGGCACCAGCTTAACTGAAGATCAAGTTCGGCTGATAAAGCGCTATGCCCCTACGGTATGCATCCTTTATGATGGTGATGCCGCAGGAATGAAGGCAAGCCTGCGCGGTATCGATCTGATCCTGAAGGAAGGCTTGAACGTGAAGGTGGTCACCTTCCCTGAAGGTGAAGATCCAGATAGCTACGCCAAAAGCCGCTCCAGCAGTGAGGTCACCTCCTATCTCACCGCCAACGCCCAGGATTTTCTGGTCTTCAAGGCCGGCCTTCTTGTGAGGGATGTCGGCGACGATCCTGTGAAGAAGGCCGCTGCGATCCATGAGATCGTGGAGAGCATTTCGCTGGTGCCTGACCTTGTGCTGCGATCGCTGTACGTGCAGCAATGCAGCCGCATGCTCCAGATCAATGAGCAGGCGCTGATCAGCGAGATGAACAAGGTGCTCCGCCGAAAATTCCGCAAGGACCTAGGAGGAAACGCTTATGTTCCTGAAGAGCAGCTGGCGCCTAGCATTGCTCCGCCTCAACCTGAGATAGTGGAGGATCTGGGCACTTCGCTACAGGAACGTGAACTGCTGCGGATGCTGTTGAAGTACGGGCCGAACAAGATCGAGATCATGTATCCTGATGATTCAGGGAACATACTGGAGGAGGAGATCACGTTCGCCGAATATCTGTTCGAGCTGCTTGCCCATGATGACCTTCTATTCGATCACGATCTGTTCAACGCGATCTACCTCGATTACCGCCACCGATCGAATCTCGGTGAGACCGTTTCTTATTCCCATTACATCGAGAAAGGTGAAGATCACTGGAAGCAATTGGTGATCGATCTGCTGGCCGAGAAATACCACCTGAGCCAGAACTGGAAGGAACGTCACAAGATCCATGTGAAGACCGAGGATGAAGCGTTGAAGGAACTGCTGATCTACATGGTGGATATACTCAAACTTCGCCGCGTGCAGCGCATGCTGGTCGATCTATCCGATTCGATCCGATCGGCGGACTATGATGCGGTGATCGACCTGATGAAACAGAAAAGGCATTTTGAAGAGGTGCGTGGAAAGCTGGCCCAACGTACTGGCCGATTGATCGCGGTGTGATCGGCTATTTTTGACTTCGTGGGGCATACGCATGCACATTCCGCTACAGGGCATGATCATGCACATCAACACGTTCCGCATTCCACCAAAGGCCTTAAACTGGCTTTTTTTCTCAACCTGTTCTTCACTATTACCGAAGCGGTCGGCGGCCTGTGGACGGACAGTATCGCAGTGCTTACCGATGCGTTGCATGACCTGGGTGATTGTGCGGTGCTGGGCGCTGCGTGGTACTTGCAGCATATCGCCACGCGCGGCCGCGATGATGAGTACAGCTACGGTTATGGCCGCTACAGCATGCTCGGCGGCTGGCTCGCAGCCGGCATGTTGATGATCGGATCGGTGGCGATGTTCGCATTGGCCATACCGCGTCTCCTGGAGCCCGAACTGCCACATACGCAGGGAATGATCGTGCTCGCCGTGTTTGGCCTTGTGATGCATGCACTGGCCGCGTGGTTGTTGCACCGCGGTAGTTCGCTCAATGAACGCGGCATCTATCTCCATCTGCTGGACGATATTCTCGGTTGGGCCGCCGTGCTCATCGGTGCCTTGGTGATCCATTTCACCGGTTTTGCACGCATCGATCCGATCCTGAGCATGGGCATCAGCGTGATCATCTTCTATAACGCATTGCGTACTCTTCGATCGGGGACCAGGATCCTCATGCAAGCTCAGCCAAGCGGGATCGATGATCAGGCGATACATGATCGATTGGTCTCACTGCCAGGAGTGCTCGATGTTCATGATCAACACACATGGACCCTCGATGGCAGTTTTGTGATACACACCGTTCACCTTGTGATCACAAGCACTTCCATGGAAGAAGCTATCGCCATGAAAGAGAGGGCACGCGAGACACTGCATGATATGGGCATCGATCATGCCACCATAGAACTGGAATTGATCCATAGCAACTGTGATGCGAAAGCTCACTGAACTGCAATGAGACGGTGACTGAGGAAAACTCAGCTCCGGGTGGCTATGATCGGGCTGCCGGGCGATGGAACTTCGCATTCCAGAAACCACGATCATGAAGGTGTTCAAGTTCGTACCGATCATCCTGTCCTTAGCCGTACTCTCGGTGGGCTGCGTTCCGAAGAAGATGTATACCGCATCCTCAACACATGTAGCAAAGCTTCAAGCGGATAGTTCGAGTTATGTGCAACAGATACGAGCCTTGGAAGGCCAGGTGGAACAGTTGCAAAGTGAACTCGCCAAGGCGAACCAGGACCTGGACCTGACGCGTACCGATCTGCAGAAGACGAGCACCACGCTCAGCGATCGTGACAAGATACTGGCGGAAAAGGAAGCCGAGTTGAAGGACAAGGCGCGCCGGATGGATGAGCTCAACAAGAAGTTGGAAGCTCAGACCGCTGCGCTCACAGGTCTCCGAAAGAAAGTGGCCGATGCGCTAACCGGTTTCCGCAGTGATGAGCTCACCGTTACAATGAAGGAAGGAAAGGTCTATGTGAGCTTGCAGGAAAATCTGCTTTTCAAGAGCGGCAGTGCCGAGGTGGATCCGAAAGGGAAGGAGGCCCTGGGTAAGTTGAGCACTGTCTTGAAGGCAAATCCGGATATCGGTGTGCTGGTGGAAGGTCATACTGACAGTATTCCCCTTGCCGCTGGTGGACGCTTCAAGGATAATTGGGAACTGAGCACGGCCCGTGCGACCAGCATCGTTCGGATCCTCACCGTTGATAACAAGGTCGATCCGCACAAGGTCACTGCCGCCGGACGTGGAGAGTTCATTCCTGTGGAGACCAATAAGACCCCTGAAGGCCGTGCGCGCAACAGGCGAACGGAGATAATACTTACGCCAGACCTTAAGGAATTGTACGAGTTGGTGGGAGAACAGTGAAACTGCGCCAACGGATCTTCCGATCGCTTGCCCGGTTGAACAAGGCGGTATTGCCGAAATTGTGGCACAAGGACCTGCAGCGGCTCAGCAAACTGCAGAAGCTCGTTGTTGCGTGGCGTTATTACGTGACCAGGAATGCGCTCTGATCCTTCAACGATCCATCACATGTTCGATCCACGCCTGATGCATCTTAACTTGTAAGGCGTATGGTAGGTGCGGCTATTGCGGATGTGATGTGGAAAAATCCGATCCACTGACGTAAAGCCCCCATCCAGTGACAAGAACTTTGCATCCTTCGGTGTTCCCAATATGCAGACCATGAAACGATCCCTACTGCTCATTGCTCTCTATTCCACCATCGGTGTCTTCAATGTGATCGCACAGCCTGCGAACGACAACTGCTGGGATGTAGATCCATTCATATTGGAGGCCGATCTCGGTGTTGTAAGGACGGGCAATACGGAAGGAGCTACTGATGCACTGGGCTTCGGATTTCCCAATGTTTGGGAGGCTTTCACGTTGACCGAATGCCTTGATGTCACCATTTCCTACTGTGGCACCACACCCGCCTTCCCGAATGTTCATGCCACCATGTATACCGGTTGCAGCCAGGGAGGTCCAGCGAATTATGCACGGCACCCGAACACCGGCTTCGAGCAGACCACCTGTTCGGATGGCAACATCACTTTCCAGCATTTGCAATTACCGGCAGGCACTTACTTCTTCCTTGTCGATGCTTCCACGGAAGGCGATTATTCGATCACCTTCACAGGTACGCCTTGTAGCGCTACTCCTCCTGCGAATGATGAATGCGCTGGAGCCATCACCCTGGTGCCCGATGTGGATTGTGTGACCATCAACGCCGATGTGAACGGGGCCAATGCGGGCACTTCGATCCCTCCGATCACTTGTGAAGGCTGGACCGGGGACCCAAGCGATGATGTATGGTTCCAGTTCGTGGCCACTACCACGGCCGTGAACATCTCGGTATTCCCCAGCGCCCAATTCGATGCCACGGTGGATCTTCGATCGGGAAGTTGTGGAGCCACTCAGAACATCGATTGCTCCGAGATCGGTGGTGATGGAGGGGCCGAAATGGTGGAGGCCAGTGGGCTTACCATCGGCGAGACCTACTATGTGCGTGTATATGATTGGTGGGCGGGGCTGGCACTTACCACAACGTTCGATATCTGCATCCAAACGGTGTCCGGGGTTGATTGTACCGCCGATGCCGGAACATTGATCGGTGGTGGCACGGAGGTCTGCCTTATTGACGGACAGGCGCCTGTGAGCGCGGTCCCGGCAGGCGATGCGGTGGTGCCCGATGGTTATTCGACACTCTATTTGTTGGCCACATCGCCTGGCATGGTCGTGCTTGCCTGGGGAGAAGAGCCCGATTTCATCGTGAACATGCCTGGCGATCACACGCTGCATACATTGGTCTATGACGAAGCCACATTGGACCTCGGTCTCTTCACGCCGGGAACTTCGACCTTGACGGAGATCGAGGCCATGCTCTTACAGGGTGGTGGGTCGATCTGCGGAAGCATCACCATGGCCAGTGCGGTCCATACCGTTATTGAATGTGATCCCTGCGATGCACTGGCCGGTAGTGTCACCGCCATATCGCCGACCGCATGTCTTGTTGATTCAATAGCTTCACTCCTGGCGATCGCAAATGATGATGCAGTAATCCCCGCGGGGTATCAGCGAATTTTCATTCTCGTCCAAGGCGACGGCCAGGTCATTATCGCGGCTGATGTCGCACCCGAGTTCGAGGTCGGCGAAGAGGGATCTTACCTGATCCATGCCCTCGTCTTCGATCCGGCCACCTTGAACTTGTCGCAGATCGAACTGGGAGTCTCGACCGTACAGGAGGTGAACGCAATGTTGCAACAAGGAGGCGGAATGATCTGTGCTTCGCTGGACATGCTCGGCGCTGAGTTCAACGTGATCGATTGTGTTCCGGCCAATGATGATTGCAGCTTCGCCCAGCCGTTGAACATCTACGAGCTTGGGAATTGCACCGATACATTCACCAGTGGTACCACGATATTCGCTACTTCAAGCGGTATCGATCCGATCTGCGATCCTTCCACGGAAGGTCATGCGGATGTATGGTACATCTTCAATTCCGGAGAGAACGATCAGGTGTTCATCGAGATCACGCCTGGCTCCATCACGAGCTGGGGAGTAGCGGTCTACAACAGCTGCATGGGTGATGGACTGGTGGCCTGTGAAGCCGAACCTTCAGGATCGTTGTTGATCAACACGATGCCGAATACCGACTACTATGTTCAGGTGTACACCAATCTACAGAGCGGGCAGACAGGTGATTTCAGCATCTGCCTCACCGGGCTTGAAGAAGTGAACATCTGCCTGGGCGGTACGGTGAGCACCACTACCGGTGACACCACGTTGGTCATCTGCACCAATTTCTTCAACGATCCTGTGACCTTCGTAAGCGCGGGGATAGCTGCGCAGAATTATTCCTACGTGCTCACGACTGAAGGTGACTCCGTTGTTGCCGTACTTGTCGGAAATACGATCGATTTCGCTGATGCACCGGTGGGAACATACCACATCCATGGAGTCTCGTACAACGGCGAGTTGACCGCGATGGAAGGGACACATATCTCCGAGATCACATCCGATGGTGACTGCATCTCCATCAGTTCGAACCATGTGGTGGTACTTGTGGAATTCTGCACATCGATCGCCGGATATTCATCGGCCGGCTGGAACATCTTCCCGAATCCCGCCACCGAGACCGTAACGATCCGCCACGTTGGGCCGGCCGTGGATGTCACCATCCAGATCACCGATATGCAAGGCCGGATGATACTTGCCGAGAATGCATTGATCAATGGACCACATACGATCTCCTTGGGCAATTCGATCGCTCCAGGGATCTATAATGTAGCCATCATCGATCCATTGGGCAGGAGCAGCCACCGGTTGGTGGTGGAATAACTGATAATGATCAAGAACTGGGAAGGGCGGCCGATCCGGGCCGCCCTTCAGCATTCATCTCATCAAGGTATGTTCACCTTCACCGTTCTTGATCGCAGGCCATCGGATAGACGTATGAGGTAGGCTCCAGCGCACAGAGCATCGATCGGAATGGCTGTCCGGTCCGAGAGAATTTGCGCAGCACCGATCAACCTTCCCGAGGCTTCGAAGAGTTCATATTCCAACCCATCGATAGGGCCATCGATCAAGATCGATAGTTGCGCTCCATCAATTCCCACCTGTACGGGGATCTCCAAATGGGATTCCGGTAGCGAGGTGGCAAGACATGAATTCATGAATTGAAGGAAGTCATGATATGGCAGGGTATTCACGCCTTCGGCGATCGGTCCCGTCACCACATCATTGGAATAATCGAGATAGTAGGTACCGCAGATCGAGATCATCCAATCGCCCTCCTGCTCCAATTGGGTACCACAGAGTCCGTTGCCCATAAGGTCGGTATGGCGCAAGGCCCAGATCATTGTATCGCCGATCTCCCAGGCATCAGGATATACACGGCATAGCAGGCCGCAATCGCCCCAGACACGCAGTATATCACCTTCCTGGGGAGAGCCTGAAAGCGATTCTATGACCTGCACATCAAGGCCGTGCGCTTCCTGCGCCACCTTCACCCCAAGCACGATCGCATCAGGTATCCACCATTCAGGTTGTTCATAGGGCGGATCCAGGGTTGCGCAGAAAGTTTCCGGCCCGAAACAGGAGCAGGCGAATATGCCCTGTACGCTGAATGCCATCGCCATGATGAGTATGGATCGTTCCATTTTTCTGTTTTGATGTTTGACGTGGAATGAGCTTGAATTGCTGCCCGGCACGCTGCGAAGCGTTCACTTTCAGATAAGCGGTTCGCGCATACCTTTGCCTCATGCGCTGGCCGATCCTGCTTACCCTATGCATCGCCTTGCTGGGGTTGTCTTCCTGCGAACCTGGCGATGATGCTGATGTGAAGCCAGCGGTAAACCCGACGATAATCTTCTCTTCGGGCAGCGGCTATACCTTCCAGGATGACACCATCGATATGGGAGATACCGTAAGGGTGGGCGTCACCATCGACAAGGGTACCGATGCCATGCATCATTTCAAGGTGACGGTGAGCTATGATGGGGCTGTTCCACTGGTCACCGACAGCCTGCCCATGGGCATCGACCATTTCGAATTCGAGAAGCTCATCATCGCCCGTTCGCAGGCCGGTACGGAAAAATGGACCTTCGGTATCGCCGAGAATGATGGTGACATCATCCGCCGGTCGCTGATCCTTACCGTGCAGTGATCGCACCGGTGACCGCCTTCGGATAACTTCGCCCTTTCTTTTCCGATCAAAGAATGTATCGCACACATACTTGCGGCGAATTGCGCCTTGCTCATGCCGGTACAGAGGTCACCCTGGCCGGTTGGGTGCAGCGCAGCCGGGCCCTTGGCGGAATGACCTTTGTCGATCTACGCGATCGCTTCGGCATCACCCAGCTCTCCTTCAATGTGGAACGCAACGCCGCGTTATGCGCCCAGGCCAATGAGCTCGGCCGCGAATTCGTGGTGCAGGTCACTGGTACGGTGAAGGAGCGGGAGAACAAGAACGCCAACCTGCCCACGGGTGATATTGAGATCATCGTCAACGGACTCAAGATCCTCAATGGTGCAAAACTTCCCCCGTTCACGATCGAAGAGGAGACCGATGGGGGAGATGAGCTCAGGATGCGTTACCGCTATCTGGACCTGCGCCGGAATCCTGTTCGCCGTAACATGGAACTACGCCACCGCATGGCGATGGAGGTCCGTAGATACTTGAGCGATCTTGACTTTTTGGAAGTGGAGACTCCGGTGCTCATCAAGAGCACTCCCGAAGGCGCACGGGATTTCGTGGTACCCAGCCGCATGAACCCGGGTGAATTCTATGCATTGCCGCAAAGCCCCCAGACCTTCAAACAACTGTTGATGGTGGCCGGTCTCGATCGGTATTTCCAGATCGTGAAATGTTTTCGCGATGAGGATCTGCGCGCCGATCGCCAGCCCGAATTCACCCAGATCGATTGCGAAATGGCCTTCGTGGAGCGTGATGATGTGCTGAACACCTTCGAAGGAATGGCCAGGCATCTTTTCCGCGAGGTGCTCAATATCGAGTTCCATGAACCGTTCCCGCGCATGACCTATGATGATGCCATGCGGCTCTACGGTAGCGATAAACCCGATCTGCGCTTCGGGATGCCTTTCGTGGAATTGGGGTCGATACCCGCTCCGATCGAAGATCCACATTCCTTGATAAGAACATCGCCAGATCCGTTCGACCCTGCGCTCTCGGCAACGTCACCTGATCTGCGCTCGATCCATCGCGAGTACGCGATAGTGACCACTGGCATGCCCGATCTGGTGCGTGGCGCAGGCTTCAAGGTGTTCGACGAGGCCGAGCTGGTGGTCGGTATCAATGCCGAAGGCTGCGCCAGCTGGAGCCGCAAACAGACCGATGAGCTCATCGAATTCGTGAAGCGGCCACAGATCGGCGCCACCGGCATCGTGTTCCTGAAATGGACCGGCGAAGGTCTCAAGAGCACCGTGGACAAGTTCTATACACAGGAACAGCTTAAGCAATGGGCGCAGTCGGCAGGTATGCAGCTCGGCGATCTGTTCTGCATCATGGCGGGCCCTGCGGACAAAGTGCGCAAACAATTGAATGAATTGCGCCTCCATCTGGCGGATCGGCTGGGTCTGCGTGACCCGAAGGTCTTCAAGCCGCTCTGGGTGGTGGATTTTCCGTTGCTGGAGAAGGATGAGCAGAGCGGCCGCTGGCATGCTATGCATCATCCGTTCACCGCACCCAGACCCGAGGATGCGCACAAGCTCGAAAGCGATCCGGGAAGTGTGAAGGCCAACGCCTACGATCTGGTCATCAATGGTACCGAGATCGGTGGCGGCAGCATCCGCATCCACGATCGCAGAATGCAGGAGGCCATGTTCCGCGTGCTGGGGTTCACCGATGAAGATGCCCGGTACAAATTCGGTTTCCTTCTGGATGCGTTCGAGTATGGCGCGCCTCCGCACGGTGGTTGCGCGTTCGGCTTCGATCGGTGGGTATCACTTTTCGGACATCGTACCGACATTCGGGAGTTCATCGCATTCCCCAAGAACAACGCCGGTCGTGATACCATGATCGATGCACCGAGCATGATCGATAAGGAGCAGCTCGAGGAGTTGGGAATTGTAGTGAAAGCAGGCGATCGCTGATGTTCTTTGGGCGGCTCCCCGCTGGGGCCGGGCTATTCGCTGCAAGTCCTCGCTACGCTGCGGGCTTTCCGCTGCTATCCCTGCCGCAGATCACGGCATGTACCCTTTATTTTCGTCACAAGATGAACATGTCGAAAGAAGATGAGGAATTCATGCGCCAGGCGATCACACTTGCGCAGGAAGGAATGAAGCGCGGTGATGGTGGTCCCTTCGGCTGTGTCATTGTGAAGGACGGGAAGATCATAGGCCGGGGTAACAACCGCGTCACCAGTACCAACGATCCCACCGCACATGCGGAGGTGGTGGCCATTCGTGAAGCATGTGCGGCCTTGAATGATTTCCAACTCACTGGCTGTGTGCTGTACTCCAGTTGCGAACCGTGCCCCATGTGCCTGGGAGCGATCTATTGGTCCCGTCCCGATCGCATAGTCTTCGCCGGAACAAGAGAGGATGCTGCGGACGCCGGCTTCGATGACCAGTTGATCTATGATGAACTTCCGTTGCCTGCCGAAGAAAGGAAGATCCCTTGTGATCGCTTGTTACGCCAGGAGGCGAAGGCGGTCTTCGAGCAATGGAAGCAAGATCCCGACAAGCGGTTATATTAGGAATGCTCCTGAAGTTTCAAACTTCCTGCAAGACCCCGAGCTCCCGCCCCACCTTTTCAAAAGCGGCCAGTGCTTTATCGATGTGTTCTTCGGTGTGTGCCGCGCTCAATTGAACCCGAATGCGAGCCTTCTCCTTCGGTACCACGGGATAAAAGAAGCCGATCACGTAGATCCCTTCTTTCAGAAGCTTGTCGGCCATCTGCTGGCTGAGCCTCGCATCACCCAACATCACCGGCACTATCGCTGCACCAGCACCCACGGTCTTGAAGCCAAGTTCTTCGATCCCCTTACGGAAGCGGATCACGTTCTTTTCAAGTTTGTCCCGTAATGCTGTTGTACGTCCGATAAGATCGAGCACTGCAATGCTTGCTCCCACGATCGCCGGGGTGAGCGAGTTGCTGAAGAGATAAGGCCGGCTGCGTTGGCGCAGCAGCTCAATGATCTCTTTTTTACCTGTGGTATAGCCACCCATCGCTCCGCCCAAAGCCTTTCCCAGGGTTCCGGTGATGATATCGACCCTGCCAAGTACATCACAATATTCCGTGCTGCCACGGCCGGTCTTGCCGATGAAACCTGCGGCATGGCAATCATCCACCATCACCAGTGCATTGTACCGATCGGCCAGATCGCAGACACCCTTCAGATCGGCGATGATCCCGTCCATGGAGAAGACCCCGTCGGTAACAATGATCTTGTGGCGTGCCCCTTTGGCATCGGCTTCCTGCAGTTGCTTCTCCAGATCGGCCATATCATTGTTCGCGTACCGGAAGCGCATCGCCTTGCACAGGCGAACGCCATCTATGATGCTCGCATGATTGAGCGAATCACTGATGATGGCATCCTGTTCATCGAACAGGGGTTCGAACACCCCGCCGTTCGCATCGAAACAGGCTGCGTACAAAATGGTATCCTCCGTTCCATGGAATTGGGCGATCTTCTTCTCCAGTTCCTTGTGTATGTCTTGTGTTCCGCAGATGAAACGAACGCTGGACATTCCATAACCGTGTGAGTCCAGATATTCATGGGCGGCCTTTATCACCTCAGGATGTGAGCTGAGGCCCAGATAGTTGTTCGCGCAGAAGTTGAGGACCTTCGCCCCGTTGACAGTGATCTCTGCACCTTGTTCACTGGTAATGATGCGTTCCCGCTTGTATAGGCCGGCCTCTTCAATGGTGACCAGTTCTTTCTTCAGGTGGTCCTTGAACTTTCCGTACATGGATGGATGGAAATGTATGACGCGAAGTTAGGTGGAGCGTGCGCGCTTCATTGGGCATTCGGCAAATACCTTCGCCGATCGAAATGCGCAGTTTCATCTCCCGCAACCCCGTATTCACATTCATCTTTCTTACGCTGGCCTACCAGTTCTTCATCGTGGCTGTGATCGCTGCGATCCTTGGGCCCGGCGAGAAGATCCATGACGATCCAACGGCCCACATGTGGTTCCGGATCCGCGTATTCGGACCGCTTCTCTTCGCCGTCCTGATCACCTTGTACCTGGAGGGGTCGGCAGGGTTCAAGAAGTTGTTCGCATCCTTCCTTCACTGGAAGGTCCCGGCCAAATGGTACTTGCTGGCCTTCTCCTGGAAATTCCTGTTCACCTATGCGGGCCTCGCGAGCCTCTTCATACTTGGCATGCGAGATTGGCCTGGTTTCGTAGTGCCCAACATGTTCGGTGGCACTTGGGAGAATATGCGGCATCTGCTGGCGAACCTGGGTTTCATTGTTGGCATCGCGTTCGTGGAAGAGACCGCCTGGATGAAATTCAGCGTCACGCGCCTTCAACAGAAGTATTCCGCCTTTACCTCCTGCTTCATCGTTGGCATCTGTTGGGGGCTTTGGTATCTGCCCATGCTTCTATTGGGAGATGGCGTGCCCGATGGTTATACGTGGCCCATGTTCATGACCAGTATGCTGGCCCTTACTTTCCTATTGGGTTGGACCTACAACATGACGCGGAGTGGTACCATCCTGCTGATCATGCAGACGGTAAGCAACTGCGCCTTTTTTATTGTGCCGGTCTTGCCTGCGCACTGGAACCTCGATGATGCCTACGTGAATTCCTTCGTTGCCTTCAATCTTCTTTCGGCGATCGTGTTGGTGCTCGTCTATGGACCGAAGCAGCTTGGTGTTCGGGAGCGTGCCAAATGGAACGATGAGGAGCAGCTCGCAGATCAGGTCGAGGAGGAGGGTACGGCGGTCAAGCTCCCGGTCTGATCAGCCTTTGTCCACTACGCGAGGCACTTTGAAGTAATCGCTATCCTTCACAGGTGCGTTGGAGAGTGCTTCGTTCTTTGAGATCTCCATGGATGCCACATCCTCGCGAAGTACATCCTGCTCATCGGTCATGAAGATCAATGGCTCAATGCCGGCGGTATCCACTTCGTTCAACTTCTCCACCAGGTCGATCACACGTTGCATGTCCTGCATCAGTGCACTGCGTTGGGCATCGTCGCCAAGGTCCAATCGGGCCAGTTCAGCGATCCGCGTCAATGTCTCCCGATCGATCTTCATTCTTGCTGATCCTTGAGCAGAGGTCCTTCAATGATACCGAAGACCTGCTGGCGCAAAGGTACCAGATCGGCCTCGGTCATTCCTTTGGTCCTGATCGCCTCATGCACTACAATGCGAGAGATACCGGGCCGGGCCCTGCTGAATAACTCCAGTGGTTCACCGAACAATCGCCAATGATCGATGAAGGTCACCGGTACTATGGGCACCTGCTTTTCGATCGCCAGTTTGAAGGCACCATCCTTGAACGGCTTCATACGCGGGGCTGAACGGGGAATGGTCCCTTCTGGAAAGATCGCGATGCAAGTATCTTTATCGATGGCCTGCGCCGCCCTCCTGAACGCCCGCGCAGCCTCTATCTGGTTGCTCCTGTTCACTGCGATGTTCATGCCTTTGAAGAACATGCCCAGCAGTGGCCAGCGCGCCAGCTCCTGCTTTCCGATGAACAGGAAATAATCAGGTATCACATTGTACATGTGCACAATGTCAAGATAACTGCTATGGTTGCAGCAAATGATGTACGGTGGTGATGGAAGCCGGCCGTTCCTCTTTACGCTGCATGGAATGAGTGCGATGAATTGCTGGACCGTTGCCCAATGCTGTTTCAGCCTGAAAGCACCGAGATAGCCTGAGGGTTTGCGCAGGAGGACCTTGAACGGTATGTAGAGGATCAACAGGGAAATGAAGAAAGTGATCCCGAAATACAGCTTGAAGATCCACCTGAAAGGCAGGAAAAGATATCTGGCCACCACGTTGCGCCTGCTTTCTCCATCGGTCACGCGCCCGCGTTCCACCCTCGCCAACGTGGTCATCTGTTCTGAAAGGATCGCGAAGATAGCCCTTGCGCAGGTGTATCCACAGCATTGGCACACCTCCGGTATCTTCGCCGCCAGTTCCCATGGCACGCATACTCACAGGCATCCAAAGCACAGGTGTGCCACACCTCGGTAATGTTCTTGGCGCTATCCGCCCGGCGATCGAAATGGGCAATGATGAGAACAACGATCCTTTTCTTTTCATCGCCGATCTGCACTCGCTCACGCAGATCAAGGATGCCGATCAATTGCGTGAGAACACCTATGGCGTAGCTGCAGCGTGGCTTGCCTGTGGTCTTGATGTGGAGCGCACGGTCTTTTATCGCCAGAGCGATGTTCCGCAGGTCACCGAACTGGCGTGGATCCTCAATTGCTTCTTTCCTTATACGCGGCTCATGCTGGCCCACAGCTTCAAGGACAAGGCCGATCGGCTTGAGGATGTGAATGCAGGGATCTTCACCTATCCGATGCTAATGGCAGCGGACATACTTCTCTACGACGCCGAACGAGTGCCGGTGGGAAAGGACCAGATGCAGCATCTGGAATTCACGCGAGATGTTGCCGAAAGGTTCAACCATCGCATGGGAGAGACCTTCGTGATCCCGGAGGGGACCGTTCGACAGGAAGTGATGATCGTGCCCGGCACGGATGGTGAGAAGATGAGCAAGAGCCGCAACAACCTGCTCAGGATCTTCTCACCGGAGAAGGAACTGAAGAAGGAGGTGATGTCCATAGTTACAGATGCCACTCCTTTGGAGGAACCCAAGGACCCGGACACCAACACCGTCTTCAGGCTCTTTTCACTCGTGGCGCCCGCTTCCGCGGTGGCGAACATGCGCGAGAATTTCCTTCGAGGCGGATACGGATACGGGCACGCGAAAAAAGAACTCCTTCAGGCGTTGCTGGATGGCTTTGCTACCGAGCGTGAGCAGTATCAGAAGTACATGGCCGATCGCCGGCTTCTGGATGAACAGCTCGGGATCGGAGCAGGAAAAGCACGGGAGGTGGCCGGTGAAGTATTGCAGCGGGTGCGCGAAAAACTTGGCTTTCGTACCATTTGATCATGGCGCGAATTGAGCGACCGATCTCCTTGGAAGTATTGGAGAAGGCGAGGCTTCATGTACGGCGGTTCTTCGCCCGTAACATGCCGGTGCATTTGAGGTTCCATGATCTGGAGCATACGCTGGCCGTTACACGTACTGCAGTAGGCCTTGCACAGGTGATCGGCGTAACTGCGGATGATGTGGCCGTACTGGAGCTGGCATCACTCTTTCACGATACCGGTTATGCCCGTGCATACAAGGGCCATGAAGCCGAAAGTGCACGCCTCGCTGAGGAATACCTGAAGAAGCAGAAAGTGCCGAAGCCGGCGATCGAAAAGGTTCGGGCATTGATCCTGGTGACCGCGTATGATCAGAAACCGGTAACGTTGCTTGAAAAGATCATCCGTGATGCTGATTCGGCCAAGGCTGGACAAGCTGATTTCAAGGAAAAGAGCGAGCTTCTGCGTGAGGAGCTTTCTGTGGTCCGGAGGAAACGCCTGGGCGGAAGATCCTGGTTGTTGGAGAATATCGATTATTTGCGGGCACACGTCTTTCACACTCCGGAGGCACGTAAACGATTCGGTCGTCAAAAGGC
>JAEZAU010000011.1 GCA_023430325.1 Bacteroidota bacterium
ATCCACGGTCGGGTTCGGGAACGGTGTCAGTTCTATCCGTTCGTTCTCATTGATGCCGATGGTAGTGGCATCGATAAGATGCACTCCGATGGATGGATGAGTGTTGAAACCGGTGAACCCATTGAACCACTGTGAACTGTAAATGTTCGAGACCGGCAGGTTGTACTGGATCATGTTCTGGTCATATTCCAGTTCGGCGTCATAGCCATGGTATGTACGCGGATCATTGCTGATCAGGCAGAAGAGGTATGGTTGATCATCGATCAATTCCAGCGGTTCGAGGAAGGGAACATAGATCGTTTCGCCCCGCTCATCATCGGAAAGGATGTGGTCACCGTACTGCTCCTCGAAAAGATCCGAGAAGTCATCCAGTGGCAGGCTCACGTAATCGGCAACAACACCCGTCCACATATTGGCTTGTACAGAGATGAAGTTGCCTGCGAACACACTGTCGGCATTGGCCCAAAGACTAACGTGGAGACCTGTGGCGGCAACGCGGCTGGCATTGGGGTGTTGGAAATAGATGCATGAACGGAAACCAGTGGGGTTGGTGGCGGGAGCTATCCATGTATCTGCTACAGGTGTGCCGGTGGCAGGGTCCACCTCAGCATAAGTGAACACATCGCCCACATGGAACGTGGACGTGTAGGTGTCGTTCAATTCGAATGAATCCTCGTTATCCGAAAGGATGGTATATGTCAATTCGTAATGGCCGCTGTACCCGGCTTGTGAAAATTCAGGCAACGCGAAGAAAACGGTGTCACCTACGGCCACCGTGGCCGGATCGGAAGTTTCGTTGTACACCTCCGTTCCATCCTGGGTTATCACAGCCTGCAGGCGTACGTTGCTTTGATCGGCGCTTCCATAGTTCACTACTTCGCCCCCCAGGCTGAAGTTGAAGTCGGTAGCATCCTGGGCCAGTTCGGCGGCCGTGCTCGCGGCACGCGGCAGCAATACACCAGGAGCATAAGTGCCCAGGTTGAATGGGAACACGCCGGTAAGTGTACCGATGCGCACCACCACATCTCCTTGCGCCATCCATTCCCGCAACGTGGCACCATCCATATCGGAGACCATGACCACGGGGATGGTGACATCAAGGCCGACAGCACCGGCGCCCATACCAACAGGCGGACCGCTGATGTTGTTGACGATGATCACGGCGATGGCACCTGCATTCTGCGCATTGAGCGCCTTCATACCGAACTCGCAAGTGCCGCGGTAAACAAGAGCGATGTGTCCAGCGAGTTCTGCGCCGTTCACCAGGTTCGTGCAACCCAGGGTATCGGCATCTGAACCATCATCCACCAATACCAGGGTATCTTCCACAGCATTCAATGGATCATTGAGGTCGGCTGCCCAATCACCTTCAGGCCAGGTGAAGTCCAAAGGACCAGCGATATCCGGTGGCGATTGTACATAGACGCTGATCTGGGCCACCACCAGGGCAGGGGCAAAGGCCATCAACATCATTAGGGAGCGTATCGTTCTTTTCATGTCATTCGGGTTATTTGGTCTATCTGTCTGCTACGATCGGTAACGTACCACAATATTAACCATTCATCACCCCATTTCGCTAGCCATCGTTGAACTTTTGATGCTGGCCGTTCTTGCCTTTCCCCAACAACGACCGCTGGTTCTTGTATTCTGATCTCCCCAAATGGGGTTGCAGGTGCACATTGATCGGTGCTCTTGGCCCAGCATGGTCGAGATGTTTTCCGCTGATCCTCCGAGCGCTTCCGAGCTCTTCCGATCGCTCCATCGGCGCTGGTACGTGGTTCGTGCTGACCGAAATGCCATGTCACGCAGGGAAGTATGAGGAGACGTTACACCTTCGTTCTAGGAGCATGTATGGTCGTGGCCGAGGGATCGGTTCACGCGCATGATCATGTCCATCAGCCTGCACCCGTTCGTTTCATTGAGAATCTTGGTCAGTGGAACGGGCCTTTCGTTTATCAGGCCCATGTGGCTGGTGCCACTGTATTCCTTGAAAAAAAGGCGCTCACCTGGGTGAAATTGCAGGAAGATGCATCGGAGGTGATGCATGATATGTCAGAACTTCCATTGGAGCAGCGCGAGTCGATCATGCTGTCAGGTCACGCCTGGAAAATGCATTTCGCAGGTGCTTCAGATAACATTTCCATTACCGCGAACGGTGCGGACCAAGGCACGCTCAACTATTTCCTGGGTTCCGATCCAGCGAATTGGCGCAGTGGAGTGAAGGCCATGAGCGAAGTGCGATATCAAAATGTATGGCCGGGCGTACATATATTCATGGGATCGAGCAACGCGGGCAACTTCAAGTACGATGTTGTCCTTGATCCACATGCCGACGCAACCGCAGTAAGATTCGCTTTCGAAGGTCTTGATGGACTGGAGTTGGATGATAACGGTGCCTTGGTGTTGCGGACATCTGTCGGTGAAGTGAAGGAATTGCGGCCGATCGCTTTCCATGCCGATGACCGATCCGCGATAGATTGTTCGTTCAAGTTGAACGGTAACATTCTTTCCTTCGAACTCGGCGATCATGATCCTTCGCGAAGCATCATCATAGATCCGGAATTGATCGCTTCCACTTATTCCACCGCTACCGGTTACAGCAATTATGGGCACTGCGCCACTTATGGTGCAGATGGAAGTATCTACACAGGTGCCCGCGCTTTCGGACCAGGCTATCCCACGAACACGGGATCCTTCCAACAGGATTTTGGTGGTGGCACGGTGGATATCAGTCTGAGCAAGTTGAATGCTGATGGGAGCGGGTTGATCTGGGCGACATATATCGGAGGCAATGGATCGGAATATCCGCACAGCCTTATCGAGAACAGCCAGGGGCAACTGTGTGTACTTGGATCCACCACATCGGCAGACTATCCGGTGACTGCGAGCGCCTTTCAGACCAATTATGAAGGCAACACGGATATGGTGATCAGTGTGGTGGCAGCGGATGGCGGTTCATTGGTGGGAAGCACCTTCATGGGTGGCAGCAATGCGGATGGATCGAACAGCATGTACGCGAATTATGGCGAGGCATACCGGGGAGAGATCATCGTGGACGAAAGTGATCAAGTCTTTGTAGCGAGTTTCAGTTCATCCACCGATTTCCCGACAACACCGGGTGTTACCCAGGGAACCTTGGGCGGTCTGCAGGATGCGGTTGTCTTGAAACTGAGCCCTGATGTAAGCGATCTGATCTGGAGCACTTTCCTTGGAGGTACCGAGAACGATGGAGCTTTTGGTATTCGTGTTCATAACGGCCATGTATACATCTGTGGCCAGACGTTCAGTGCCAATATGCCCTTTACCAATGGCGCATATCAGACAAGTCTCCAGGGTGGGCAGGATGGTTATGTGGCCAGATTGTCGGCCGATGGATCAGTGGTCACTGCTGCCACATATTTCGGAACAGGAATGGCCGATCGTGCTTATTTCCTGGATACCGATACCGATGACAACATCTGGATCTATGGTCAGACCACAGGCCCGATGCCGCTGCAACCAGCCACGGTGTATGGAGATCCAGGTGGTACGATCTTCCTGGCGAAGCTCGATCCCGATCTTACCGATCTTCTGGTGAGCACGAAGATCGGTCCTGGCTCAAGTCCTGTAATGACGCCTGTAGCTTTCCTGGTGGATCATTGTGACAAGATCTATGTATCAGGTTACAATGCGGGATGGTCCGGGTTGCCGACATCTGCCGATGCGCTCAGCACAAGTGGATCGTTCTACCTCGCCGCTTTCGATGTGGACATGACCGCAATGGTCTTCGGCACCTATTATGGCGGCAACCATGTGGATGGTGGGACCAGCCGTTTCGACAAGAACGGGATCGTCTATCAGGGCGTTTGTGTAACAGGGAACGGAATGCAATCGGTACCCTGGGCGCTGGCACAAACACAGAACGTTTCATGGGACATCGGTGTCTTCAAGATCGATTTCCAGGTGGCCGGAGTATCCGCAGCAGGTGCCAGTCCGATCAATCAGGGTTGTGCACCGATCGAGATCCAGTTCAGCAATACCAGCACAGGAACTGATTGGACGTGGGATTTCGGTGATGGTTCTCCTGTTGTTTCAGCATTCGAACCTTCGCACCTCTACACACAACCAGGGCTTTATACCGTAACGTTGATCGCATCCGACAGCATGGCCTGCAATCTTGCAGATACGACCTCATTTGAAATTGAGATCGGAGCAGGCGAGCCGATCGAAGCTTCCTTCACCCCGGACTTCGATCCGGATTGCAGTTCTACCGAAGTATCCTTCACCAATACGAGTATCGGCGGGCTGGTCTCCTATATATGGGACATGGGTGATGGTACGATCTATTCGGACACGAACGTGGTGCATGTCTATGCTCAGCCGGGATCATATACCGTTCAACTTCTCGTCACCGATCCATCGGAATGCAGCCAGCCTGATTCTGTGCAACAAGTCGTGCAAGTATCCAACATGAATGCCGCTGTTGTTGCCATAGCAGATGTTGTCCTGCCAGCGCCATGCGGTGATATGACCGTTACCGCAACTAATTCAAGTACGGGTGTTTCTCCGGAATATCAGTGGATCATGGGAGATGGCACCGTACTCACCGATGAGAACATCACCTATACATATAGTGATCCGGGGGAGTATACGGTCATGTTCATCGCCACCGATCCGGCCACTTGCAACGGTTCCGATACACTGACCTGGGATGTGCAGATCCAGGGTTCGGCCGTGGCCGACCTGGCTTTCACATCGCTGCTCACGCAGGCCTGCGGATCGGGCGAGATACAATGCACCAATACGAGTACCGGTGTTCCGCTGCAGTATCTGTGGGACATGGGTGATGGTACCACCTATGACAGTTTTGATGTGAGCCATACGTATAGCGCTCCGGGCATGTACATGATCACGCTGTCGGCGATCGATCCGGCTGGTTGCGCCAACCCGATGCCGTTCTACGAAAGCGTGTATGTCAATGAAGTGGAGAGCATTTCGGCAGGCTTCGCGTTGGAGTTGACCACCACTTGTAACGGTACGGAGTTGATCGGTACCAACTTCAGCATGGGTGACAGCTTGGGATATATCTGGTCCTTTGGCGATGGTTCCACATCCACGGACATGAACGTGGTGCACCAATATTCGACAGGCGGTGAAATGACCGTACAGCTCATTGTCATAGACCTGAACGGCTGCGCACCCAGTGATACCATGGAGCAGGCGATCGATGTGCCTTTACAACCGTTGGTGGATGCCTCTTTCGATCATACAGTGGTCGACAACTGTGATGGTGGTCAACTGATCGCCGAAACCGTTTTCCAGGGGCCGGTCGACTATACATGGGATTTCGGCGATGGCAGCACGTTCACCGGAACCTATGCCGATCACCAGTACTCTGTTGCGGGAGAATATACCGTAACGCTCATCGCTTCCGATCCCACGGGTTGTGGCAGTGATACATCATCGGTCACGATCGCTGTGGTGTTGCCACAGCCGGTGGAGCTTTCCTTCGATCTTGTTGAATCCCCGGGATGCGGTCAATTGGGCGTGCAGTGCACCAGCACGAGTACAGGCGGCAACGCGAATTTCATCTGGTGGACGAGCGACAACACATCTTATTACGGACCGCAGATGGAGCATACGTTCACCCAACCGGGTGAGTATGAGATACGCTTCTATGGTCTCGATCCGATGGGATGTTTCGCAGCTGATTCGATCGTTATGAACGTCACGGTGGATCCGTTCATTCCGATCTCTGCCGAGCTCACGATCGAAAGCCTGAGCGATTGTAATGGAACGACCGTTCAAGCAACTACGTCCAACGCTTCACCCGATGCATCTTTCAGTTGGACCACCGGTGACGGCGGCAGCTACAACGATCCGCAATTTGAACATGTTTATACCACGCCCGGCGAGTATACCATCGAGGTCACCGTAACGGATGCCAGTGGATGCAGCGATCCGTTGACGAGCAGCCAGGTCATCACCGTAGAAGAACCTCAGATCGTGAATGCTTCCTTCGATATGGAGACCTCCGGCTCATGCGCACAACTCGATGTGGTCGCCACGAATACTTCCAGCGGAACGCCCACGGAGATCGCTTGGGATATGGGGAATGGAGATATCCTCACAGGTGAAGCGATCGCATACACCTACGCTGTTCCTGGTTCTTATACCATCACATTGACCGTGACCGATCCCAACAGTTGCAATATTTCCGACACTGCGACAGGGACTGTCGTTATCGATCCACTCATCGAATTCAATGCTTCGTTCGAGATCCAGCAGAATGCCTCATGTGAATCCCTTACCGTCAACTGCACGAACACAAGTACTGGCTCCGGCGCAGACATGGTCTGGTACATGGGTGATGGCACCAATTATTCCACCGCGAATGCAGATCATGTGTTCACTACTCCCGGCACATACCAGATCATGTTGATCCTGTCCGATCCATCAGGATGCGTTGCTCCAGACACCGCTTTTGCGAATGTGGAATTGCCGGCCGTGCAACCGATCGATGTGCAGATGGCCGTTGTTCAAACAGGAGATTGCAGCCTGATGCAGGTCCAGTGTACCAATAACATGACGGGAGATCTCGATTGGCTTTGGGACATGGGCGATGGAACCCAATACGATACCTTCGATGCCAGTCACGTTTACACGGAACCTGGTACTTACAATGTTACACTCATCGTCTCAGATCCACTGTGTGGACAGCAGGCGACAGAGACGATCCCAGTTGTTGTATCGAATGGAATTCCGACCGTGCAACTCTCAGCGCCAGTGCTTTGTCCGGGATCAACTGTAACGATCGACGCGGGTGCAACCCCTGGCATCTACACATGGAATAATGGATCCACCGATGCGAGCATCATCATCGACCAACCTGGCGTCTATACCGTCTCTGTTGACGGTGATGATGGATGTACCGGAACTGCCAGTGTATCGATCGAAGCCGGTATGGAATTCACCTTCAACGACACGGTGCACTCATGTCCCGATCTGCCGATGGAGCTGACCATTCCGCTGGAGGGAACAGCTTACACCTGGAGCAATGGTCATATGGATCGTACTGTGACCGTGCGTGGTGCTGGCTTGTATGAATTCGCTGTCACCGATGTTGATGGATGCCAGCATACCGGATCTTTCACCGTGGAAGCTTTGGATGCGGAAGCACAAATGTTCGCGCCCAACGCCTTCACGCCCGATGGTGATGGCATCAATGACATTTTCACCGTCGTTGGTACCGGTGAAGAGAATGCCCGCATGGCGATCTACGATCGCTGGGGTGAACTGCTTCATGAGACGAGCCAGAATCCGCCTACGTGGGATGGTTTCTTCAACGGAGAGGTCGTGAAGCAGGATGTCTACGTATTCCAGCTGGAATACAAGTCGCTTTGTTCGGCCCAAGTGGTAAGTACCATCGGCCACGTTACGGTAGTGCGCTGAGCTTACGGCAAGGGCTCTCCGACCTGCACATTGCAATCATGCCCCGGTGAGCCGTGAGGTGGGTTCGGAGTTCCCGAAGGAAGCTTCACCGCATTGGGATCGGGTGCCTGACCGGGATCCACCATCGTGGTGGTCACGTCCAGGGGTTGTCCTTGAATGATGTCCTGGGGAGGTGTGGCCGGTGGTGGTGTGCTTCCATCTTCAGGTAATGGTTCGCCCACACCGATCTCACAACGATGTCCGGGTTCGCCGTGCGGCGGATTCAACCGTGCTCCCGTGTTAGAGGCTTGAACAGGAGCCTGGGTCTGGGGGACATCAGCAGCATTGTTCGCCGGAGATGCAGGTACTGCGGTCCCTTGTCCGCCGCCATTGTTCTCGCCACAGGATACCATCAGCAACATCAGTGCGGCGATCGGTAGATACTTCATCATCTTTGCTTGAAGCCATGAAGGTACCGAAGATCGCTGGAATAAGGAAAGCCCGGCCACTTTCGCGACCGGGCCTTCAGTGTTCTTAACGATCAGGCCGTCTGCATCAATCGGGCATCCACCGTCACTTTTGCGTTCAGTGCGCGGCGTACGATACAGCCTTCATGGGTCTTCTTGATGAACTCCTCGTAAGTGGCTTCATCGATCCCGGGTACGCGGCTGCGCACATCGAGATGGATCAGGTTTATCGTCAGTTTATCATCCACCTTCTCCATGGTCACTTTCGCATCGGTGATCACTTCCTCCACATTGTGGCCGGCGAGCTTCATATTGTTGTTCAAGGCCATGCTGAAACATCCGGCCAGGGCGGCACCGATCAATTCTTCAGGATTCGTTCCATGGCCATCTTCGAAACGTGTATTGAAACTGAACGGTGTTTCTTTCAACGTTCCACTTTCGGTGGTCAGATGTCCTTTTCCGGTCTTCAGATCGCCGTTCCAGCGGGCACTTGCTTTACGTATCATTTGGTCATGAATGTGATGAATGCACGAAGTTAATACCGCGTGGACCCTATTGGCCTGGTGTGATCTTCATGAAGCGTGAATGCGATCTGCTGCCGGGTGAATCCACCTTTACCAGATAAAGGCCATCCGTAACACCGGTAAGATCGGCATGGATCCGCACCGTACCGTTGGATCCCGCAAGTGTTTGTTCCCATATCCATCTACCAGCAGCATCCACTATGGTGACACGTACTTCCCCATCGAAGCTTGAATTGAATGAAAAAACGATCTCGCCAGTGGTCGGGTTCGGATATGCTACGAGTTCATCGTTCTCCTGTCGCATCACTGCAGTGATCTTCCCGCTTTTGGGAAAGTCATGCGTAATGGATCGGGAACCAGAGTGCCACAACGGATCTTCGGAGTATTCCCAATGATCGAAGACATGGCCAGCGTTCGGGATCACGCTCAGATCGATGGCATTTCCGTTGAAATAGATCCCATCGAAAGGTAGTTCCGGATCGATGGTGTTCAAGTGTATGCCACCGCTTCCAGGGGGAAAGACATCGAAGGAAAGAGAGACCTGGTCCTGGAACCCGAAACGTTGTTCGATATGCGCGCGCACATGGCCTACCCGCACCTTGGCGAAGGTGGCGATCCGGACATCGACATGTTCACTCCATGCAGGCAACCATTGCCCCCATCGATCGAAATGTGCAGGTATCTCCGATCGGATCTCATCAGCGATCAGATCCACCTCGTGCTGGAAATTCCATGGTAGAAAGGTCGTGTTCATCAGATCGGCGAAGCGGTTCACGAACGCTCTGCGGAATTCATCCCTCTCCAACATTTTCCTGAAGATCTCGCTCTGTGTCTTGCCGGCCCAATGGTCCAATACCCACTTGAACATGTCGATATCCATCGGAATGTAACCGGCGGCCTCCATGGTGGCATCCAGATCATAAAGCAGGTATCTCCATTTGCCTTCGGTGATCGAAGGTTTCCAGAAGCGTACGTTGTTGGCCGGCCAGTCCACATTGCCGGCATACATCTGCAGCACGAAGTAATCGATGTAGGAATGAAGGTCCAACAGCGAATCCACATGCGCGAAATGCTGTGGATCGTTCAGGTCATGTTCGCGGATGAATTGATCGAGCAGGTGAAAATGGATCGTATCCCCTTGAATGCTTCGATCTTCCTCTTCCTGCATCAACAGGATGTCATCTTCTGGAATGTCGTACTTTATCGAAAGATGATCGGTATCAGTTCTTTCCCGAATGTTCAGAATTCCCCAGTATTCTCCGTTGATGTATGTGACCGCGGGCTGGAAACCGAGCACATCGATGTCCAATTGATGATGGCGAGCCATCTTGTGGAACAGACCGTCGCGAAAATTCGCCAGGCAGAAATCACCGCCTGAGTTGCGCAGCACAAGGCGTTTGAATTCCGTCGTCGTTGGATCATCGAAAAAGCGATGTTCAATGCGATCCGATCCATACTTGTCCCGTGCGATCAAGCGGAAAGGCTTCTGAGGTTTCGTACGGGCCGCACTTCCTCCATGAATGCGCAGATCGACCTGTTGAGAGACCTTGCGCTGGCCATCTTCGAAGAACTCGAAATGCACCGGAATGTCATGCCGTTCCCAAAAATTTGCACCGTGGTATGGATAGACCGTGTCCGCATTCGGGCCGGGCATATAAATGCCTAGTTCTTCATGGAAGAGACTGTCCGGATCGGTGCTGATCGAAATGATAGGAAGATCATGTATGGCTGGAAGGAATGATGAAGTGACCGTTCTGGATGGAAGCAGATCCGCAGCGAAGACCCTGGCCTTTACTGTTCCCGGAGCTGGAAGAGTGAAAGGACCGACATATTCGGGAGAATCGATCGAAGGTTCCCGACCATCCAACGTGTATCGAACCGTACCGGATGGTATCGATGCGGTGATCTCCACTTCGATCGATGAAGAAATGATGCCGCTGTTCGGAAAGATCAGTGGATCGGGCGCATAACCGAAGAAACCAACGTTGTTATTTGCGGCGCCGGGAGTAGGTTGATCGAAGAGTCTGGGACCATCCGGCGTCCGTCCATATGAATGATCATTCTGCAGTTCAGGCACCACGAGGACATCGATCGGTTGTTCCGATGGATCGGAGAGGTATAAGATCTCGCCTTCGCTGGATATATTGAAGTTCAATCGATCGGATCCATCGCCGGAAAGCAGAATAACGAAACCACCAGCAGATATCGTGATCGACGGAAATTGCCACTGGTCCAAGACATCCGATCGATCGGAGAGAAAATGTCCGGTCAGATCATAGGGCGCCGCACCGATATTATGTATCTCGATCCAGTCTGGATGATCACCATCCACATCGGCGAGGATCGAATTATTACGGGAGCAGACCTCGTTGATGACGACTTGCGCTTCTGCGATCGAGCACCCGATGCAGCAGAGTATCGGAATTATCGATCGCATGAGCTGGCGCTGTAATTACACCAAATTACTTCTTTTCATCACTGCCTCCTGAAAAGATCTTCATCATCGGCAAACGCCTTGAATTCTATCGCATGGCCATCGGGATCTTCAATGAACATGCTGCGCTGCTCGCCTACTTCACCTTTCATCACCACCGTAGGTTCGATGTAGAACGGCCAGCCGACCTTTTTCAGCTTATCGCGCATTTTCCGCCAATCCGCCAAGGAGAGCACAATGCCCCAGTGGTCGCTGGGTACCTGGCTTTTTGGATTGTAGATCCGCGCGGTCTTGATCAGTTTTGGTACTTCCTGAATGGTCAACTGGTGCCCGAAGAAGTCATAGTCCACCCATGTCGCGGCACTCCGGCCCTCCTTGCAGCCAAGGAACCCGCCATAGAAGGCCTTTATCCGTTTCAGATCGGTGGTGGCGAACGCAAGATGGAATCGGCCTTGAAGAGGCATGGGGTGGTTGTGTGGATGCCAAATTA
>JAEZAU010000068.1 GCA_023430325.1 Bacteroidota bacterium
CGACCAATCGTGACCAGACTTCTCCCGGCTCACCATGTTCCACCAGGATGCTGGAACCGAACTGCCGGAGATCATCATGCAATTCCTGAAGTCTTTGGTGGATCAGGTCCACCCGGCGATCGTTCCTATCCTCCAGCTTATCCAGGATGTTCGTATCGAAAATGAAGAGAGGCAGAACATTTCCGCGCTCGGAAAGTGCTTTGAAGAGTCCGTGATTATCATTCAACCGAAGATCTCTCCTGAACCAATGGATCGATAGACGTGGCCGTGTCATCGCCTATCTCTTTCGATCTCCAGGATGATCCGCGGCCAGCAGTCACGCAACCACACGGTGAATTGCTCGGGGTCTTTCTTTAGTTCATCATTCAAATCATCTACGCCCATCCATCGCCAGGCGGACACTTCCTCCGGATCGGGTACCGGTTCGCGATCGGTAACGCCGAAAAAGACATGATCCAACTCGTGTTCATGCAGGCCGTTCTCGAAAGAAGCCTTATAGATGAAGCTGAAGCGATGTTGCAGATCCGTTGCGATCCCCATCTCTTCCTGCGATCTTCTTCGAGCGGCCGCTTCCAACGCTTCACCCGGCCGGGGATGACTGCAGCAGGTGTTGGTCCAGAGCCCTGCGCTGTGATACTTCCCGGCAGCGCGCTGCTGCATCAGCAATCTACCCTTTCGATCGAAAAGAAAAACGGAGAACGCACGATGAAGGGAACCGGTAAGATGAGCCTGAAGTTTGCCCATTGTCCCGATCTGCTCATCACGCTCGTTCACGAGCACCACCTGTTCTTCGGCCATTGCGCTTAACGGGAACAAAGTTCCGGCGGATCTGTTCGCGGAGCTCCGGACCGATCACATCACATTCCGATCAACCGGTATACTTCAGGTAGGTGACGCCGAGCGGTGGCAATTTTACTTCCAGGCTCTGGGCACGGCCATGCATGGGTTCATCCATCGTATGCAATGAGCCGCCATCATTGAAACCGCTGCCGCCATACCTCACATTATCACTGGTGAAGATCTGCTCCCATCTGCCTCTTGCCGGCGCACCCAGCCTGTAATGGTGATGCACCACCGGAGTGAAATTGCAGATCACCAAGATCAGTTCATTGTCATTCCGCCCCTTCCGCACGAAGCTCATGACCGAATTGTGCTCATCGCGATGATCGATCCATTCAAATCCCTCCTGGCTAAGATCCCTTGCGTGCAAGGCCGGCTCGTGCATGTAGATGTGGTTCAGGTCGCGCACCAGATGCTGTATACCGGCATGCGGTGGATACTGCAACAGGTGCCAATCCAGGCTTCGATCGTGGTTCCACTCTTCATACATCGCCATTTCACCGCCCATGAAAAGAAGTTTCTTCCCCGGGTGGCCGTACATGTAGGCATACAACAGCCTCAGGTTGGCGAACCGCTGCCAGTCATCGCCGGGCATCCTGCGCAGCAGGCTTCCCTTTCCATGCACCACTTCATCGTGCGAGAGTGGAAGCATGAACTTTTCGCTGAACGCATAGATGATGCTGAACGTGATCTCACCTTGATGGTATTTGCGATGAACTGGATCTCGCGAGAGATAACGCAACGTATCGTGCATCCAACCCATCATCCACTTCATGTCGAAACCCAATCCGCCGTGATCGATGCCGCCGGTGACACCGGGCCAGGCCGTGCTTTCTTCCGCGATCGTGACCGCTCCTTTATGGAATGAATGAACCGCATTGTTGAGTTCCTGGAAAAGCGATATCGCTTCAAGGTTCTCCCGGCCACCGTGTTCATTCGGGATCCATTCACCTTGCTTGCGGCTGTAATCCAGATAGAGCATCGATGCTACTGCATCCACGCGCAGGCCATCGGCATGGTATCGATCCAGCCAGAACATCGCATTGCTGATGAGGAAGCTGCGCACTTCGTTGCGGCCGTAGTTGAAGATGTAACTATTCCAATCAGGATGGAAACCTTTGCGCATGTCAGCATGTTCATACAGATGCGTTCCATCGAAATAGATCAATCCGTGTTCATCTCCGGGGAAATGTGAAGGCACCCAATCGAGGATGACACCGATGTTGTGCTGATGCAGCGTATCGATCAAGTACATCAGGTCCTGCGGCGATCCGTACTGGCTTGAAGCAGCGAAGTAGCCTGTGATCTGGTATCCCCATGAACCATTGAACGGATGATACATCACCGGCATGAACTCCACATGCGTGAAGCCCATCTCTTTCAGGTAGGCCGGAAGCTCGTGCGCCAACTCGCGATAGGTCAACGGCCGGTCGTGGTCCTCTGGCCTGCGACGCCAGCTGCCTACATGCATCTCGTAAACGCTGTACGGCCGATCGGGATCCATGCGATCGTTGCGATACTCCATCCAATCCTGATCATGCCACTGGTGATGAAGATCGGCGACAACTGATGCGGTCTGTGGCGGCGCTTCGCGGGCGAAGGCGAAGGGATCGCTCTTATCCACATGATACATGTGGTAGCGTGACTTGATGTGGTACTTGTATAGCATGCCCGGGCTCACGGCTGGAATGAATCCTTCCCAGATCCCCGAACCATCATCACGGACTTTCAGTTGGTGTGAATCACGATCCCATTCATTGAAATCTCCGATCACGGTGACACGCTCTGCGTTCGGTGCCCATACCGCGAACAATGTTCCCGCGGTACCGCGATGCATATGCTGATGGGCGCCGAGCTTTTCGTAGAGCTTGTAGTGTTTCCCTTCGCGGAACAAATGAATGTCCAGATCGGTGAACAGGCTGACGTCATGGATCACGCGGGATCCTTCATCCACCACATGCGGCGCGATCGAAGTGGTTGCTTCATCATTCTCACCAGGTATCACCGGCGGTGGAACAGTGCTGTTATTTGATGTTGCAGAAACTTTCCCCTGTTCCTTCTCAGCGGCACGTTTTGCAGTTGCCGGTACCGGGGTCTCATGTCCTGGATCGACAATTTCCGAAACCGCTTTTCGTGTGCGCCCGCGCTTTGGCTTCACTTCATTCGGCTGGTCACCGCGCTGATCGGGCGATCGGCCTGATGGGATGGAAGGTGCCGGATCAGAAGCTCCCATACCTGACGCCGCCTGTATGCCTGCTGTGGAAGGACCGGCCGATCGGCGCGAGCTTCCCCTTCCTTTCACGCCTGCCGGTGGTGCAGGATCGGGCAACTTTGGCGCATCCTCACTCGCGCGTGCTGCCTCTTCAGTAAGACTGATCTGTCTTCCCGCTTTGCCTTTCTGCGCGCGTCCCGAGCGGGATGATGTCTTCCTTGGCTTCGCAGCAGATCCATCATCATTCAACTGCATTCTTCCTCCGTCCAGTCCGGTGGTGTTATCGTCCAGGCCGGGATCCTTTTTCGCATCCGCTTGGTTCGTGTCCTTCTTTCTCGCCATCTATAAGGTCCGCTATGAGTAAGTACAAGGTTTGAAGTTAATGCAGTGCGCAGCCCATGGAGCTTCGATCGATATTCCGGCGCAGGAGGATCAGCGACCTTTCATGATGTGCCTGATCCCGCGCAAAGGGATCATCACCTGGTCTGGTCTGTTGTTGAGCTCATAACCCAGTTCGTACACCGCCTTTTCAAGAAGGAAAGTGTCCATCAGGATCTGAAGATCTTCATGCTTCGTTGGCAGAATGTCCGATCCAGCGGTGACGCTGAGATAGGCGTGCATGTAGAATCCGCTGGCGTAATGGAACCACTGCTCGGCCATCTGTTCCAGATATGTGGTGTCCTCCCTGCGCACGGTCTGTTGTTTGAAAAGTGCGCTGTATGCGGCATAGTGGAGCGATCGGATCATGCCGGCCACATCGCGCAGGGCGCTGCGTTTCAACCTTCGTTCGCTGAACGATCGTGCCGGTTCTCCTTCAAAATCGATGATGAAGAAATCCTTGCCATCGAAAAGGACCTGGCCCAGATGATAATCTCCGTGCGTGCGGATCTTCAACGTATCGATCTTGTGTTTGAAGATGTCCTTGAACTTGGTGAGCACATCGCCCCGCATGGCCAGTACCTCTTCACCTTCCCTGCGCACTTGTTCGGGCAGACCTTTCAATTGCTTCTTCAACAGATCGAAATTGCTCCTGACCAATGATGTGAGCGAAGAGTACAATGATCGCTGGTAGTGCAGGGAATAAGATTCAGGGGAGAAATCAGGTTGATCGATCGCGCTGCGAAGGGCCAGATGCATCTCACCCGTACGTTCTCCCAACAGCTCCAGGCGATCCACATACGCCCCACCGATCCGCAACTGGACCTCATCGGAGACTTTTTCGAACGGCAGCGGACGCGTGAGCGATCCGATCAGCTCCGCCGGTGCGGGATGATCGAATTCAGTCTGCAAGCGATCGAAGTACAGATGCAGATCGTTCTGCATGTAGTGCCACGCATCACCCTGATTGGGTACGAGCTCCTGCAACATCACCAGCACCATCGGCGCTTGTCGCGGCGCACGGTGTTCGATCGAACCGAGGTATCTGGGCGTATTCGCAAAACCAAGCTCTTCAGTGAGCATGCGCACCATTTCCACATCGGGATTCAATGCGCGATCGAGCTTTCTGTAGACCTTCAGGAAGAACTGGTTGCCGTAGATCACCGATGTGTTGCTCTGTTCCGCACCGAGTATCCGGGAGGTCATCTCGCCCGCCTGCCTGGCCCGCACTGCAACGCGCCGATCGCTCTCGCCAACGATCTCTCCTCCACCATGCCTCACCTTCCGCCGCCGTGCCATCATGGTGAAAAGCTGTTCCCGGAACCGATCGCTATAGAGCGCATCATACAAGATGCCTGTACGATCTTCCATGTCGGCATGAGCGATCACGCTGGCAGGATGGGCCTCGGAAAGTTGCCTGGCCTGCTCATCGAAAGCGAACGCCACCGGCAACTGATAGATCTCCGGGAGGCCTTCGTTATAGCTCACCTCTATGAAGAGCCACTTTGCGTCCTCCTCACCCATGGGGATCGGTATCGCCTCAATGATCTCCATACGTTGGATCACGCGCGCCTTTCCGCCGAACCAGCGGCTCTTCATCATGTATTGCGGCAGCACCACATTCTCCAGCTGCCGCCCCAGGCGTGAGGACAGCGGCTCCTTCGTGCGTTCCATACGCACATGCGGCAGACCGTCATCACCATCGGTCACATCGGCCGCTTCCTTCTTCAGTTCAAGCCAGTAATAACCATGACCACCCATGGTGAACATGTAGGGCTCGCTCCTGATGATCGGGAATTTATTGCGGCTGAAGACTTCCGTAGGCACATACCCCTGGAATTCCTCCAACTCCAACTCCACCACTTCTGGGAAGCGTGACAGATTGCAGATCACCAGTATGGTCTCCTTCTCGTATTCGCGCAGGAATGCAAGCACTTTGGAATTCACCGGTGAAAGGAAACGGATGCTTCCCCGCCCGAACGCCTTGTAACGCTTGCGCATGTTGATGGTACGCCGCATCCACCAGAGCAGACTGTTGCTGTTGTGGTTCTGCGTATCCACGTTCACCGCGTTGTAGTGGTACTCCGGATCGATGATCAGCGGCAGATAGAGCTTCTGCGGATTGGCATGGCTGAAACCTGCGTTCCGATCGTCGTTCCACTGCATGGGCGTGCGAACGCCATTACGGTCGCCGAGATGAAAATTGTCCCCCATGCCGATCTCATCCCCGTAATACACGATCGGCGTTCCACGCATGCTGAAGAGCAACACGTTCATCAACTCGATCTTCCGCCGGTCGTTCTGCAGCAACGGAGCCAGGCGATGACGTATGCCGATGTTGATGCGTGCCATCGGATCTTTCGTGTACACCTTGTACATGTAATCACGCTCCTCATCGGTCACCATCTCCAACGTCAATTCATCGTGATTGCGCAGGAACATTCCCCATTGACAGCTTTCGGGTATGTCCGGTGTTTGTGAAATGATGTCGATTATGGGGTAGCGATCTTCCATCTTGAGCGCCATGAACAACCGTGGCATTATCGGGAAGTGATAGTTCATGTGGCACTCGTCGCCGTTGCCGAAATACGAAGCGGAATCCTCGGGCCACATGTTCGCCTCGGCCAGCAGCAGTTTGTTCTGCCAGTTGCGATCCACATGTGCCCGCAGCTTTTTCAGGAAGGCGTGTGTTTCCGGGAGGTTCTCGCAATTGGTACCATCACGTTCGAAGAGGTAGGGCACCGCATCGAGCCGGAAGCCATCAACGCCCATCTCGAACCAATAATCCAGCATCTTGAAGACCTCCTTTTGCACATCGGCATTGTCATAGTTCAGATCGGGCTGGTGAGAGAAGAAACGGTGCCAGTAATATTGTCCGGCCACCGGATCCCAGGTCCAGTTCGACGGTTCCGTATCGGTGAAGATGATGCGCACTTCGTTGTACTTCGTCGGATCGTCCGTCCATACATAATAGTCCCGGTGCTTCGACCCCTTGGGTGCCCGCCTTGCCCGCTGGAACCAAGGATGCTGATCGCTCGTGTGGTTCAGCACCAGCTCAGTGATCACTTTCAAGCCGCGGCGGTGCGCCTCCTTTACGAACAATTTGAAATCCTGCATGTCGCCATACGCAGCATTGATGCTGTAATAATCGGCGATGTCATATCCATCATCGCGCAAGGGTGATGGATAGAAGGGAAGCACCCAGATCGCCGTCACACCCAGATCCTCCAGGTGATCGAGCTTTTGCATGAGGCCTTTCAGATCGCCGATGCCATCGCCGTCGGAATCCTTGTAGGCCTTGATATGTAGTTCGTAGATGATGGCATCCTTATACCAGTGGATATTGTCGTCCAGCATGAATGATAGTCCGTCTTATTCGTAGATCCCCGCTGATACACTTCCGCAGCGTATTGAAGTTCAAAGCTAGTATCACAAATGCCGTTTGCTTTGGGCGTATCCCTTTGTTGAATGCACAAAGGGCCGGGCTATCCGCTGCAAGTCCTCGCTGCGCTCCGGGCTTTCCGCTCCTATCCCTTACGCAGATCGCGTGAAGTCTTCGGCGAATAGATGTTGAAACGATCGCCGCGCAGAAATCCGATCAACGTAAGCCCGGTGCTTCGCGCCAAATCCACGGCAAGCGATGAAGGCGCACCGATCGCGGCCATGGCAGGAATTCCCGCCACCGCACATTTCTGCACCAGCTCAAAACCTGCTCGTCCGCTGACAAGAAGGATCGTTTCATGTACGTCGATCTTCGATCGCAACATTGCGCCGATCACCTTGTCCACCGCGTTATGCCGTCCCACATCCTCGCGCAGCAACAAGAGCCCGCCTTTTCGATCGAACAAGGCCGCAGCATGGATGCCACCGGTATGTGTGAACACCGTCTGCGCTTTTTTCATCCGATCGGGAAGTGCGGTGATCAGTTGAGGATCCATTTCAACGAACGATCGAAGTTCACCGCAGCTCACCTTCACCGCATCGATGCTTGTCTTTCCGCACACACCGCAACTGCTCGTGGTATAGAAGTTCCGTTGCCAGCGCAATGGATCCACTTCGAAGGCCGGATGCAGCTCCGCCCTAATGACATTGCCGTTCTCCTCAGGCTTTACATCCGCACAATGCTTTATCGAGACCACCTCATCGATCGAACCGATGATGCCTTCCGTGTAGAGGAAACCGATCGCCAGTTCATCATCGTTACCTGGTGTACGCATCGTCACGCTGATCCGTGTTTCCTTTCTATCGATCAATGGCCCGTGACCGAGACGGATCTCCAACGGTTCTTCGGTCACCAACAGATCATCGGCATCTCCGATCGATGCTCCATCAATGCGTTGGACCTTCATCGTTGTGACCGGCGATCTCATTTTTCAGTGCGTCTCCAGCATGTTACCAGATGATCGTCCACCATGCCGATCGCCTGCATGAACGCGTACACGATGGTGGTGCCCACGAAACTGAATCCGGCCTTTTTCAGGTCCTTGCTGAGCGCATCGGAGATCGGGGTGCTTGCAGGTATCTGCTTCATGTCCTTCCAATGGTTCACGATCGTTCGGTGATCCACATGTTTCCAAAGGAAGTCATCGAATGTTCCGGTCTCCTTCAGCTTCAGGTAAGCCTGTGCATTCTTGATCGCGCTCTGGATCTTCTGCCTGTTCCGGATGATCCCGGCATCATTCATCAACCGATCGATATCCTTCTGTGCATACCGCGCGATCCTCTCCGCATTCCATCCATGAAAAGCCTTTCGGTAACCTTCGGTACGGATCAGGATCGTATGCCAGCTAAGGCCTGCCTGAGCACCATCAAGACAGATCTTCTCGAACAACTTCGCATCGTCATGTTCGGGAAAACCCCAGACCTTGTCATGATAATCGATGTATGTCTGATCCTTCAGGCACCAGGGGCATCGGTTGCGATCAGCCATGCCCAAAGATCGCGCAGCTGATCGTAAAAAAGCAGCGGCCCAGGACGCTTTCCGTCCCGGGCCGCTTCAAAAGCTTCCTGCCTTTCAGATCCGGGGATCCTCGTTCCTCATTTCACTACTTGGACCATTGCTCGATTGGTCCGATCCGTTTCGTGCGCCGCGCGCTCTTCCGCCTTTGCGACCTGCCTCTGCCGCACGGTTGCGATCGTTGGCGAAATTCCCCGGACTGGCACTGCCGCCCTTGCTTGCGATCTCCCGCCGCTGCTGTGGGTCCATGGCTGCAAAGCCACGTCGCCGTTGTTCGCTCATTTCATTGTTGCCCTGGTTCCGCTCGTTCCTGTAGTCTGCCATGTTGAATAGTTTAGATCGTATTGGCAACAGGTGGCTGCCGTACCTGCTCCCGACTGCGCGGATCTTCAACAGCCGTACCATGGGACCAGGCTTGAACGATGGGGAGAACCTCCCACACCCTATCATGAGGGATCTTGCCACACTGCGTGGTTCCCCTTCCCCTTAAATAAGATCCGTTCCGGAACGGACTATTCGCTCAAGCGGACTATTTCTTCCTGAAGAACAATCGTATAGGTACACCGGTGAAGCGGAAATGTTCCCGTATTCTATTTTCGAGGAAACGCACGTACTGTGGTCTGATGTATTGCGGCAGATTGCAATAGAAAACGAACGTGGGCACCACGGTAGGCAGCTGGTTGATGAACTTGATGCTCACCTGCTTCGATTTGTACATCGGAGGCGGACGACGCTCAACCTCGGGCAGCATGATGTCGTTCAGCTTTCGCGTTGGGATCTTCTGCTTGCGATCGTTGTACACCTGCATGGCCATTTCCATCGCCTTCAGGATCCGCTGCTTCTCGAGCACCGAGATGAAGACCACAGGCACATCGGTGAAAGGCTCCAGGCGCTTCTTCACCTCGGCCTCGAACGTCTTCATCGTGTTCGTCTCCTTTTCCACCAGGTCCCACTTGTTCACCAGCACCACCACCCCCTTGCCGTTCTTCTGGATGATGGACATGATGTGCAAGTCCTGTTGCTGGATCCCGTCCTGCGCATCGATCATCAAAAGGCATACGTCGCTGTCCTCGATCGCGCGGATCGATCGCAACACGCTGTAGAATTCGATATCCTCCTGCACCTTCGCCTTACGACGGATACCGGCCGTATCCAGCAACATCACATCGAAGCCGAAAATGTTCCATCGCGTATTGATCGGATCTCGCGTGGTGCCCGCCACCGGTGTCACGATGCTCTGGTCCCGGCCCAGCAGCGCGTTCACCAGGGATGATTTGCCCACATTCGGTTTTCCTACGATCGCGAACTTCGGGATCTCATCTTCCTCCGCCTCGGTCGGTTTGGTGAAACCCTGCACCAGCGCATCGAGCAGTTCACCTGTTCCGGCGCCGCTCACAGCCGCGATGTTGTACACCTCACCAAGGCCCAGCGTATAGAACTCCGCGGAATCATACTGGCGGGAATGATCATCAACCTTGTTCGCAGCAAGCAATACCGGCTTCTTCGCACGACGCAACATGCCAGCTATTGTCTCGTCCATGGAATTCAATCCATGGTGTACATCCACAAGGAACAGGATCGAATCGCATTCCTCGATCGCCAGCTCCACTTGTTTGCGGATCTCCGCCTCGAACACGTCATCACTGCCGCTCACATAGCCGCCGGTATCGATCACGCTGAAGACAACACCGTTCCATTCGGCCTTGCCGTAATGGCGATCGCGCGTGGTGCCAGCAGTGGGATCGGTGATCGCCTCCTTACGTTCAATAAGGCGATTGAAGAGCGTGCTCTTCCCAACGTTCGGCCGGCCGACTATCGATACGATGTTGCTCATTTGGAATGCGAAGTGAATGGTGATAAGTGAATGGTGAATGGATGGTGCCCTGGAGAGAGCGCACCGATCACTATTCGCCAGTCACCAGTCACCATCATCAATATCCGTATTTCTTCAATTTCCGATCATCCTCGCGCCAGTCCTCATCCACTTTCACCTTCAGGTCCAGGAACACCTTCTGTTGCAGGAACCGCTCGATCGCCATACGCGCCTCGGTGCCCAACTTGCGCAAGGCCTTTCCGCCCTGCCCGATGATGATGCCCTTCTGGCTCTCGCGCATCACGATGATATCCGCTTGGATCTTCGTGATCGCGGGCTCCTCAACGAACGAGTTCACCACCACCTCAGTGCTGTACGGGATCTCCTGCTTGTAGTAGGCCAGCACCTTCTCGCGGATCATCTCGCTAACGAAAAAGCGCATGTTCCGATCGCTGAGTTCATCCTTTGGGAAGTACGCCGGATGTTCCGGCAAATTCTTGATCAGGTACTCGCGCAGTTCGGTAACGTTCAGCCCGTGTAGTGCGCTCAGCGGCACCACCTTCGCATCGGGCACCGCGTCCTGCCAGAGTTGCAACGCATCAGCTACCTGATCCTCGTTGCCCTTGTCCACCTTGTTCAGCAGAAGCAGTTTGTGTCCCTTGAACCGCGATGCCCTTTTCAGCACGTTCTCCGATCGCTCCGGTTTCTGCCCAAGCTCGACCAGGATCACAAGGATGTCCGCGTCGATCAGGGCTTCATCCACCGCCTTCATCATGCTTTGGTGCATGCGGTACTGCGGATCCAGGATCCCCGGCGTATCGCTCAAGATCAACTGATGATCCTCGCCGTTCAGGATGCCCAAGATCCGGTGACGTGTCGTCTGCGCCTTCGGATTGGTGATCACCAACTGCTCGCCCAGCAGCGCATTCAACAACGTGCTCTTGCCCACGTTGGGTTCACCTATGATGTTCACGTAACCGGCCCTGTGCGCCATGGGAGTGCGAAGATCGGGTTTATGAACGCCATTCGGTTGCACATGATCGGAAATGATTATCTTTGCCGCCCATTGCGGGGTGGAGCAGATGGTAGCTCGTCGGGCTCATAACCCGAAGGCCGTAGGTTCGAGTCCTACCCCCGCTACCAAAAAAGACCTGGTGAAAGCCGGGTCTTATTCTTTTTTGGGCGTGCCCCTTCGCCGGGCTACGGGTCAGGCTATCCGCTACAAGTCCTCCCTGCGGTCCGGGCTTTCCGCTTCTATCCTTCACGCAGCTGCGCATCGCCAGGTGATCCGCCGTACAAAATGGATCTCTTACAAACCTGAGATCACCAACGATGCGACCCCTCCGGGGTCGATATCCAATGAGGGTGCGATCTCTAATTGCTGTGACCCCTCCGGGGTCTGGCCCACGCCGATCCTGAACTCTCTATGACCCCGGAGGGGTCACAACAATCAGCCGGATCGAAGATCCGGGTATGTCAACAATGAAGCTTGGTATGACCCCGGAGGGGTCGCAGCATTGCATACTCAGCAACATACGGATCACCGCACATCCACACACAACCCTACCTTGCCCACCCATGGATCACCTGATCTGGATCGGTCTTGCCGCATTCCTGGCCTCAGGCATCACCTTCTTTTCGGGCTTCGGCTTGGGAACGATCCTGCTTCCCGTCTTCGCCCTATTCCTGCCGATCGAAATGGCCGTGGTGGCCACCGCGATCGTTCACTTCCTCAACAACCTGTTCAAAATCATGCTGGTCGGCCGCAACGCCAGCTGGCATTTCGTGCTGCGCTTTGGTGTTCCTGCGATACTTGCGGCAATCGCTGGTGCATGGTTGCTGGGCCAGATGATCGATCTACGACCGATCCACTCGTACATGATCGGTGATCGGCTCTTACAGATCACTCCTTTAAAGTTGGTCATCGGCGGTCTGCTCTTCATTTTCGCATGGTTCGATCTGCTGCCACGATTGCGCGAGCTATCGTTTCCACCACGCTATGTACCGATCGGCGGCCTGCTCAGCGGCTTCTTCGGCGGACTTGCTGGGCACCAGGGCGCATTGCGAAGCGCTTTCCTGATCAAGACCGGCTTGACCAAAGAAGCCTTCATCGCCACCGGGGTGGTGATCGCCGTAATGATCGACCTTGCCCGGCTGATCGTCTATTCGGAAACTGTGATCGGTGCGGATGGCTCTGCGGTCTCAACGCCGGTGATCGTGGCGACGCTTTCGACTTTTGCGGGAGCTTACCTCGGGAACAAATTGTTGCGGAAGATCACGATCAAAGCGCTGCAGATCATTGTTGGAGTGATGTTGATGCTGTTCTCGGTGGCGATGATGGTGGGTGTGATATGAAGTTGTCATTCCGGGCCTGATCGGAATCGCGAAAGAGCATCCACGCGATCCCGGCTCGGAGGCCGGAATGACATTCGAAATGACCTGATCTGCGTAAGTGGCGAAGGCGGAAAGCCCACAGGCCGTGCTTTTGACGGCCGCGGACTTGCAGCCGCAGACACGCCCTGACGAGATCCCGCCCAAACCCTTCCCTACTGCACCCTGAAATTCAGCGGCACGAGTTCGTACGTCTTCCCTTCGCCACTTGCCAGTTTCGCCTTCATCTCCTCGAAGATCACGCGCTCGTTCGTTCGCACGCTCTCCAATAGTTGCTTGATCTCCGGTGTGAACGTGTTGCCATTCGCTGCTTTTGTATTCACGCTTCCATCGCGGCGGATCACGGTGACCTGGTAGCTCAGCACTTTGAACCGATCGTCGAACGGCGAGTCGGCAGGCTGTGCAGATATGCCGGAACCTGCGGTCAACTCAGCCTTACGAATGGTCTTGTTTGTTGCATTCTTAGAGGCGACGATCGCCATGGGCATCGGCAGATCCTTTACCCGGAAGATCATCGGTCCCACCCTTCTGGTCGATCCATCGGCCGCGGTTACGATCGCGGTGATCTCGGCCTGCCCTGCGGAAAGATCTTTCACGATCCAACCACCGTTGTCACGCTCCAAACGGCCGTTGTTGGTGACCGGTTGCACGCGATCGGCAGGTACGCCGGGCACGGAGATGTCGATCGGATTGCGCACACCGCGGTAGAGCACGTTCATCTTGGTGGGCGATGCCACGAGCACCGGCGGCATCACTTGAAAACTGGTGGAGTAGGGATATTCCTTCACGCCATCGGGTCCGGTGAAGCGAATGGTGCCTTCCACTTTTTGTTCACCGACGCGATCGCCTTTGAGCCGAAGTTTCGCCTTGCCGTCCGATCCGATCGGCAATGTGCTGGTGGAAGCGGTGACCTGTGGCGGATTGAGTGGATCATATGCGGCCAGGAACACATCTGCGCGGAATGAATCACCGAGCATGATCAAATTGCTCTGCGGCACGATCGCAGTGGTGAGCGTGCTGAAACCAACATCATCAATGCCCACTGATCGGTAAAGCCATTTCACCATGTCGTTCTCTGCCGCACGTACATCGCTCTGCAGTTTGGAAAGTGTTGCGATCCCGGCTGCCAACGGCACATCGTAGAAGTTGATGCTTTCCCAATTGTTCATGGTACCCGATGCATCACGCCGATCGCCCAGATCGAAAAGTAGGTTGAGCGATGCGGTGAGTTCAGGAGATGCATTCGCCAGCGCGATCAAACTATCGCGGAATATCGCGATGCGTTCCTTCAGTGCTACGGCACCATCTGGTTCCTTGTGCGGGATGGCCGGATCGCTGCCGATCATCATGCGGGTGAGCGTGCTCCGATCGTCCTTCGCCTCAAGTGCCATGAGCGATCTTAAGGTGTCATGGCCTGCGCCATCGGGCGCGCGCAGGGTTTCTTCTTCCGCTTTATCGGCTGTGGAGATCGCGCGCAACTTCAATCGATCGATGTGTTGGACCAGTGAATCTGCCAGTGCTTTCACACGCAATGCCTGCTGGTGTTTCGCGCCATATTTCAGCGGCATGCTTTCCGCCATTTTTGCGAACTGCATATATTCCAGCTGCGATCGTTGTTCGTGCGCGCGTTCACTGCGCACGAGATCGGCATCCATGTAGGCGAACGCATCGAGCACCTCCTTGCTCACGTTCAGCGCCAGCATGGCGGTGAGCACGAGGTACATCATGTTGATCATGCGTTGACGGGGAGAATTGGCACCTGCGGACATGGCATGATGGTTTAGCAAAGCCACGGAATTGTGGCTTACACTATATCAATGCGCAGGTGCGCGGAACGTAACGAGGGATCTTGTGACCGAATGGATCGTATGCATTGGGAATGACGCGCTGCGACCCCTCCGGGGTCGAAATGCCTTACTGCCGTATGATCCTCGGGTCTTTGACCCGGGGCTAATTGATGTGACCCCTCCGGGGTCGAAATTCCTTTCTGCCTTGCTAAACCCCGGATCTTTGATCCCGGGCTAATTGATGTGGCCCTGCGGGGTCGAAAGCACTACCGTATCGGATTTCTGCCCTTGTATCGGCCCTGATCGATGAGACCACCACGGGACCAACGGATCAATGATCCTGCCCAGATGTGTTGCTGGAGACCCCTGAGGGGTCGCATCTATAAGAAGATACCCTTGATGAAGTTTTTTGACCCCGGAGGGGTCACATCAATTAGAAGATCCCTTGATGAAAGTTCTTATGACCCCGGAGGGGTCACAGCAATCGCCCTCCAAGGACCGATCTTTATCCGACTGCGACCTTCACATGCGTACATACACCAGCCTTCATTATCACGTGGTCTTTGCAACGCTCGGCCGAAACCCATGACTCGATATCACATGGCGGGCCGAACTTTTCAAATACATGGGCGGTGTGATCCGTGGTCTTGGTTGTTTTCCACAAGGCAATGGCGGACATGTAGATCATGTGCATCTGCTTTTCGGCATGAAAGCGGATCAAGTGCTGTCGTCGGTCATCCGCGAAGTGAAGAAAGCATCTTCCGTATGGCTGAAGGAGCAGAAGGGATTACGGAATTTTCATTGGCAGGAGGGATATGGTGCATTCACGATTGGATATCGGGAAAGAGATCAAGTGAAACGATATATCGCAGACCAGGAGGAGCACCATAAGAAGACCTCATTTCTCGAAGAGGTCGTCGTATTCTATGAAGAAGCGGGGATCGAATATGATCCGCGCTATCTGGCGTGAATTCACTGCGACCCCTCCGGGGTCGAATTCCTTTCTGCCTTGCTAAACCCCGGATCCTTGACCCGGGGCTAATTGCTTCGACCCCTCCGGGGTCGTACAATCCCGGTTTGAATTTATCCTAATGGCTGTGACCCCTCCGGGGTCTGATACACACAACCCGTTCAACTCACGGTGGTATATCACCCCAACTCCTGCAACCGCGTGCTCGCGGACTCCCATTCTTCCATGGTGGTGGCGATCCGTTTGGCCAGATCACCGAGTTGCGTGTAGCCATTCTCCAGTTCCGCAGCCGGCATGCCACCTTTCATCACCGTGGCCTGCAACTCCTTTTCCTGCTTCTCCAGATCGGCAAGCTGTTTCTCCAACCGCTCCACCTGGTTCTGGACCTTCTTGCGCTCCTTGTCGCGCTCGCGCTTCTCCTGGTGATCGCTCTTGTCGGCGTTGTTGGTCTTGTTGATCTTCTCGCGCTCCTGGCTTGACTTCCCGATATCCGCTCCCTGTAACGCCTTGCGCTTCTCGATCAGCTCAAGGATGTCCATATGCTGATCGCGGATCCGGTGATCATCGAGTTCAAGCAAACGATCGGTGAGGCCTGTGAGGAAATCCCGGTCGTGGCTTACGAGCAGGAAGGTGCCGTCGTAATTCTTGAGCGCCTCCTTCAAGACATCCTTGCTCTGGATGTCCAGGTGGTGCGTAGGTTCATCCAGGATCAGGAAGTTCAGCGGCTTCAGCAGCATGCAGCACAATGCAAGACGCGCGCGTTCGCCGCCGCTCAACACCTTCACCTTCTTGTCCACGTCCTCACCGCTGAACATGAACGCACCGAGCATCGCACGCACGCGCGTACGGTTCTCGTCGCTGGCGGCATCCTCTGCGGTCTGCAGCACGGTGAGCTTCGGATCCATGCGCTCGGGCATGTCCTGCGCGTAGTAACCCACGATCACGTTGTGGCCGAGCCGGATCTCTCCGGTGTATGGTTCTTCCCCTGTGATCATGCGCACCAGCGTGGATTTGCCCGTGCCGTTCGCGCCCACCAATGCCAGGTGTTCACCCTTCGCGATCGTTAATTCCGCGTGTTCGAAGATCACCTTCTCGCCGTAGGCCTTGCTCACATCCTTCACTTCGGCCACAAGTTTGCCACTGCTTGGTGCGGGCGGGAATTTCACGAGCAGTTTTCGCAGATCCTCATCCTCCACTTCGATCCGCTCGAGCTTCTCCAGCTTGGTGATCAAGCTCTGTGCGAATGCTGCCTTGCTGGCCTTCGCGCGGAATTTGTTGATCAGGTCCTCGGTCTCCTTGATGTAGCGTTGCTGCTCCTTTGCTGCGGCGGATTGCTGCTCGCGCTCGATCTTGCGCAATTCCACATACTGGCTCCAGGGAACTTTCCGATCGATGA